>DASUZI010000181.1:0-34015 GCA_036376955.1 Nitrososphaeraceae archaeon | reverse complement strand
TACGATGAATATCTATACAATAATACATACTTAAAAGTTAATATCAACGTCATGCCGGGGCGCTCTATCCACATTTCGTATCCCTACTCTACAAATATTAATCACATACAAATCATGTAAAATTAATCCCTGTCTATTCTTGCAAAAATACACTCTCTTCCAAAATTCGTTTTCAATTGTTATTATATTTATTATACTCTATTTTCCCATTATTGGTAAACATTGGAGACTGATATTTCTTAAGATCCAAACAATAATTATTTTTATTTTTATTTTTATTTAATTATTATCGAATCAACATTACTGGACAAGGTGCTTTTTCAGATACATTTCTAGCAACACTTCCAAATACAAACTTTTTAACTCCGCCTAGTCCTGTAGTTCCCATTATAATCAAGTCTATTTTTTCATTATTTGCATATTTTATAATTTCATCTGCAGGCTCTCCAATTATGACTTTTGATTTTAAAGATACATTTTCAACATATTCATATTTTTTGATTTTTTCATCAAGCATTTTTATAGAATTTTCTTTTATTTCTTGATGTAATTCTTTTATATATTGGTCCAATGCAATAGTTTCACCTGTTTTATTTGATTTCAATAAAACAGTTGCAATAGTAAATGGAATATGGATAACAGGGGTTACATAAAATAATATAACATTGACAATATTGTCAGCAGAGAAACTAATAGACATTTTTGCAATTTTTATAGCATGGTCTAATGCACTATCCGATAGTTTTGAACTATCATAAGGGACTAGTATCTTATTATATGTCATTTTTTATTGTGATTTAATGTATTTATACAAATAAGGATTATTATATTTATTTGAATTAATACAATTGCTAATAAAAAATGATGTTGAAGATTTTATAGCACTTTAACTTGTATTTAGATCTCGATATATAACCTGTGTATTTTTTCGTAAATTATAATATATTTTCTATTGCCATCATTATCTAACAAATAAATAACAGTCAATATATCAACGATAATGCCTAAGTCATTTCAAAATCCAGCAAATGATGATAATGATGCTTTCTATTCCAATGACTTTTATCTCTTATTCAGGGAACATATATCCTACTCATATAATTAAGTTTACAGTAAATAAAAGATTTGGAAATATTTAATATTAATATAATATTAAATACATAAATATTTAGAAGTGATATTAACGCTATGTCAGTAGCTCGTTTGATCACAAACATAATATGAAAGTAAACTATCGATGATTGATTTACTTTCATGATAAAAACTTATATTATGTTACAAAATTTGTTATTTGAGATTTTGAATAGCTGGACAGAATTACTTAATTGGATTTTAATAAATATATTTATTATCTTCAGTATTCAATTTTGTTAGATTTACTCAATTTAATTCATTATCATTCTTAATATTCATGAAAATCTCATTTGTAAGACCAGTAAAAATCTTTAATCTTTATCTAAAAATTAGAGATAATACATATAATGATAATAGAAAATTTAATACAATTAAGCCAATTAATATCAATAAAAATACATTCTTTTTCATATTTCTTATTGTATGATTTATTAAGTTAAATTTCGGATACAGTAAATAATTGTATACCTAATTATTATAATCCACTAATATCTGACTTTTTAATCTCTATCGTAACTTTATCTCCTACTCTTAAGCCTGATTCGTCATACTCTCGTATACTTAATTTGAATGTAGGTGAATCACCAAACCCTGTACCACCACCAAACATCTTTGGCAAGTTTTTCATTAGATCTTCTTGAGATGTAAAAGCCATACCAGTACCTCCAAATGGCGATTGCTGTTGATTTCCTCTTCTAGGAGTTTTAGTATCGCTGAATACAATATAAACAAAAGGGGTTTTTTCATCTTGAGAAGCCTCAATTTTTGATACTACAAATTCACTCTTCATAAATAATAATATACCCTATAGTTATAATAATCCTTAGTTTATAATTTGTCTGAACCATTTATATGAATAGTGGTTATAAATGAAGGTCAATCGTCATATTATTTGTCTTTGTTATAATCATTTTTATCATCTTTATCTTGTAGCATTGAATAAAAATATGAATTGTGATAGACCTTAATTTAAATTAGTAATGAAGAATAAGTTAAAACATCTCATAGGACAGATATCAAACATTACATATACGTGCCAAAACTATCGTGTCAAAACAATTTGCAAATCTCTATTTGAACACTAAATAAATTTATTTTTCATCTCGAGAATATCCTCTCTCGCTCCCACATTCGTGTTCTATTCATTATATTCTACTCCTACTAACATTTGCAAATATTCCTATGGGTCGAACAATACCATATTTTAGAATTGCTACAGTCATGGAAGAAGAAGAATGGAAATTTTATAGAAAATATTTGAGAAATAAGAACGAGAAGAAATTATTTACACATATGTTCTTGATTGCCAATTTGTATAATTCTGCATGTTCCAATGCTGTTAATCCAATAAGAATACATCCTATCATGATGTCGATAATATTACATCATTACAAGATGTTAAAAGAGCAAACTTCTAGTTTTGTTGGATTTTATAATCCTTCCAAAGATAATGATAATGATGACGATCATATTTATGACTATAATAATAATCATTCAACAATATTAAAACAGGAAATAGATAAATGGTATAATTTTTCTTTTGTCTTGAGGAAAAAGAATCGTATACTATTTGAAGAAATGTTACAAGCATCATACAAATATTCATCTTCAATAGATGTGAAAGGAAAAGAAAATTCTACAGAATCGTTATTTATGACATTGATATTTGAACAATACAAAAAAATAATATTTAATTCAAACCATAATCAGCACCAGCAACATCAACAACAATTATTCAAATAAATCATAAATAAGAAAAGAGAATTTATTTTTCAACTGTTAATCTTCACATATTCCAGGAACAGCAACCTTTTTGAATAAATGTGGGGAAATGATTAAACTATCATCATCATATTTTAAAAGTGGAGATTGTGATTTGGGAGTAAATAACATTTTATTAATCGCTTGCTTATAATATTCCATTGACTCCCAAACTGCATAATTAATGAAAACAGAACTCTGACCAATACCTTTATGCAGTTGTGCAGAAATAAATCCTGGTTGTTGTTTAAAGTTAATAGCATCATCTCCCCAATCCTTTAAAAACTGTTCAACCTTATTTGGTTCTACATTAAATTTATTTATCAAAATTACTGAACCTATTATTTTTTCTTCAATCTGATCTTTAAATTTGACTCTATAATCCATTTCAACAAATTTTGCCATTATGATATGATTTATTTATGACATCGTACGATATGATTATTTCTATTCTACTCAACCAACAATAAATAATGATTTGATTCAAAGTTAAGAAACTCTCCACATTGCCAATGGTATAATAGATAAAACAAAATCATTAAACTTCCTTATCACTTCTTCCCTTTGTCCCAATGGCACCTCGTAGGATATGAAAAGATTTGCTATATAGTATGTTATTCAATTAATTAATGAAAAAAAATGAATAGATTAAAAAAAGTATCAGGATTACTATTCATAATAACTATCACTATAATAGTAGGATCTACAATTCAAATTTTAATAAATGATGAGCATATTATAATGGCTCAAGAAGTAGGAGGACCAGGACTTACCCCAACTGATCCAAAAAACGTTACTAATCAAACATTACAAGATTATCCAACTGAAGATATGGATATGTCAACCGGTCTAGAAAATAATAATAGTAAATAAATAATGATTAAATTAACTTTAATTTCTTTGTAAAGCAAAGATATTTCTAATCGTATTATTGAATTTCTGTTTTACTTCATCTCTCTGTCCTAAAGGAACTTCATAATATACGATTAACTGCATAGTATTATTTGTAACATTATGGGATTGAGAACCATGGACCTTACCATTATGATCTGAAACAATATCAGATAAGACTTCATACTTCTTTTGAATCATATCAATTGGACCAGTCAGCAACTCGAATGAGTTAGACATCTTTGGTTTAGATTGACCTGCAAAAGAGGAGGCATATGGTGTTCGTTTTTTAGCAGAGGGATTGTAATATCGAGGTTTTGGTGAATCTGATGATAAAGTTATTCCTCCTCCTGCTGTTGTTATAGTAGTATTTCTTGATGATTTGTTACCTCTATTAGGGAAAATATGTTTTTTCTTGGTAAATACTTCCCAGTATTCATTTACTGAAGAATTCCAGTAAATTTGAATACCACAGTTATAGACGCAAGGTCTTGGATTAATATTTTGATTATTATTGGAAGCCATTTCAATTAATTAAGAGTCAGTCTATCAATCCCCCATGTTTTTGATTTACATAATCTTCCAATTCTTTTTCTTCTTTTTTTGTTAATCTCTCTTCTTTATTTTGCAATTGATCATATCTTGACATTCCACAAACAGTACAAGACAAATCTGTTTCAGAAAGAATTTCATGTTTACATACTTTATTGCTATTGTTGTTATTATTAAAACTCATTTCTTGCAAATTCTATTATTGAAATTTTATCTTTGTTACCATTATTATTAATATTTAAATCATCATCAGCGATATATCCAACAATCAAATCAGTATTCCAATACAAATTTTTTATCAGCGCATAACTTAGATTATAATAACAGTTTTTTTCCTTGTTATAAATTAGGTAATCACCTATTTGAAATCTATAACCTTTTGGTTTATTTACTATCCTGCCATTTTTTAATGCAGTAACAGTACTTTCAAATTTATAACTATTATTTATTTTCAATAGGTTAAACCTTCCCTCAACTATTACAATTATTACAAATTACAAATTATTAATCAGCCATTCCTTATTGTGACATTTATTTATATTAGTTTACCAGCAAATTCAAGGATTATGTATAATATATAATCAAGCGTGGTTTCTTCCAATCTATAACTTTCTATTTGGTCTCTTAATAGATCTTTATCATTTTTATTTATAGTAATTTTTCTTTTCTTGTCTAATTCGTTGAAAATATTATTAATAATTATTAGTAATTCTTTTTCCTCTTCTTCATATTCATTCTGTTGTTGTTGAATATTATTTTTGTTATATACTGCTTCTTTATACTTTTTCAATGTATGATCTATCATTTCTATAATTTTTTCATAACGTTCATTGGAGATTGGATGATCTGAATTCAGTCCGATTTTTTGGTATTGATCTCTGATAGATAGTAGACAGTTTTCAAAATTGCTAATTGTAGTAGTATCTTCATTATTGCTATTTTGATTAATCCATAGATCAAGGTTTGGCATATCTCAAACACAAAAACCATCTTTTATTAATTAGAAAGATACTTTGCTAGAGGGGGAGAGAGGTATTTAACTAAAAGGATATAACAAATTTTTATTCAATTAAAAATCTCTATCAGAAGAAAATATTTTATATATTCAACAATAACAATGTGTTGTTGATTAAAATCTCAACATAGGTTTACAAGCGTTGATAAATACAAATTGTATCATATAGTATTTACGGAATTAGTAGTTCAAAAACACCGAGTAGAAATACTAGAATTGGCATTGTCATTGTTGTCATAGTCTGGACAATCTACCTATAAGCCCAATAATCTCATTTTCAGGCTATGACAATAAAATGTATTATCTTATATTTTATTACCAGCAACCAGGTGATGCTAAAAAGCCATACCTTACCCAGTATTCTGGTGTTGCATCAGAAGTTGCACCTGTTAAAGCGTCATATACTACAATGAAAACTGACATACCAATAAAAAATAGACTAAATCCACTAAAAGCAAATTTGAATGATTTTTTAATATAATACTTTTTTTACATAGCCTATTACGTTCCTAACAGTTAAAGTAATTGTTGATAGTATTTATAGTGATTTATGCAATATCAACTTATAGATTTATTGTGATGATTGTTTATTACTATGCAAATAAAAAAAAGTGTTATGGTTATTACTACCTTTTCCTTATTCCTTAGTAGCAGTTTTAAATATTTTTTCTAATTCACTATAGAACTCTTTGTTTGCAGCAGACTTTGACAGAGATGATTGCCATTGTTTTGCTACTGTTTTTATAGTCAGATCTACTGCCTTGTCAATTGTAGTTCCCCATTCTCTTTCAATCTGCTTTTTCAATTTCTCCACATGTACTTCTGTAAGTGCAGTAAAGAATGATCTTTCCAAAAGTGATTTTGCTTCAGAAATAGGATCATTACTACAACATGGACTACTATTTGTTTTATTTGTCATTTCACAACATTCATTAGCAATATTGTTGTTTTCTGAACTTCTTCGTGTTTCCACACATTCACAATTTGATTCACATTGATTTTCTACCATTTTTATTACCTTGTGTTATCTACTATAGTTAGGTAAGTATATAAATTAGTAAGTGAAAGTTTAGTTAGTAGGTGAAAGATCGGTAAGTTGACTGAACAAAAGCTATTAGATGGTGATAACAACAATAAAGAAAAACATCAATTTATTATTGATGATATGAATTGCAAATGTTGTCCAGTTTTTAATACACTTAATATAATAGGAAAGAAATTTACCCTTTTATTATTACGCAACATGATTTTCCTAAAACAAAAAAGATTTAATGAATTTCTTAATTCGATAGAGGAGATAAATCCAAAAACTTTGTCTATACGTCTTAAAGAGTTGGAAAGAGACAGATTAATAAAGCGAGAAGTTTTTAATGAAACTCCTGTTAGGATAGAGTACTATCTTACAGAAAAGGGAAAAGCATTACAGCCAATATTAGAACAAATGGCTTTATTCTCTATGAAATTTTGTTGTGAAATGGTATTTGAAAATCCCGATTCTACAAAGATTGATAAATTTACTTTGAAGTCTTTTAGAAAATATTCAAACACAGCATAGACTTACTCATTACTGTTTGATTGGATCTATGATATAGGTTGGATAATTATGAAACTTTCTAGAACTTGTAGAAAAAAATAAGGATATCATGTAGACTAAATTCTTGTAATCAAAATTCTGGAAAGAAACTGAAACCTATTTTAACAAGGTTCAACTGAACCGAACGGAACCAGTTCGATATAAAACTAGGCCCTATAATTCATTATATTTTTAATTATTAATATTAAAGTTGAAATAGGGGGAAGGGAGAAAATGTTATTTTTTAGGTACACTAATTATAAAATTGTAATTAATCTATCAGGAGTAGCAAAACAATAAAAATTATATTAAAGAGGATGCTAGTGGCCAAAATTCCTCTAATAATTTATTTAGAAAAAATGCATTCAATAATTGTACATGATATCTTATAAAAATAGAATCTATGATCGATGTTAAAGCAGAAAATACTATATTTCAAGGAATAATAGAAAGTTATAATTGATATGAGTGTATAGTGCCCAATTTATAGTAATTAGGATGATAATTTAATAAATTATCTTTCATGTTTTATTCTAGTGAATAAAAAATAGTAAATGAAAATTATTCAAATATCTTTGTAAGGAGATCGTTAATACCATGTAACATAAATACTCTTTTTGATTATCACACACGAAACGGTGCTTTAGAAAGACTTGTTCCTCCTTGGAGTGGCTTGGAAATAATAGACCATACAGGAGGAATTAACAATGATGATAATTCGATTTTTCGGATTAAATTAGGTCCTATAACTTTCAAATGGGTTGCTAAACATTTTGGTTACATCCACAATCTACAATTTCAAGATAAAATGATAAAAGGTCCGTTCAAAAAATGGATCCATACTCATTCTTTTATACCTCAAGATCAAAATCAATGCATCATAGAAGATAAAATAGATTACATGCCTAGATTTGGTAAGATAGGATCTAAAATTATACAAAAGAGAATTCAAAATTACTTGAATCAATTATTTATTTATCGTGAACGTATTTTAGTTAATGATACTATTCTAGAAAAAATGACACGAGAAAAGGGAAAAAATATTCTTATTACTGGTTCTCATGGATTGATAGGGTCTTCCCTTATTCCATTATTAACTAATATAGGAGGACACAAGATTACTCGTCTTGTAAGAAAGATAAATAATAACAATACATATTCAAGCCCTACAACAAATAAAGAAGATAAAAAAAGTATTTTTTGGTATCCTGAATATGATAAATTAGATCATAATGAACTTGAGGGATTTGATATAATCATTCATCTTGCAGGAGAAAACATATTTGGAAGATGGACAGACATAAAAAAACAAAGAATATTTAATAGTCGTGTTGGAAGTACTAAACTTTTAGCGAAATCTTTAACAAAGCTATCCAATCCGCCTTCGCTATTAATATGTGCATCGGCGATTGGATATTATGGAGATCGACCTAATGAGTATATAACAGAGGATAGTATTCCTGGCAAAGGATTTCTCTCTGAAGTATGTCAAAAATGGGAAAAAGCTACTCAAGATGTAACAGAGATAGGAATAAGAGTAGTCAACACACGTTTTGGTGTTGTATTAACTCCAAAAGGAGGTATTTTACAAAAATTATTAAGTCCTTTCAAATTAGGTTTAGGAATAACAATTGGAAATAAAGATCAATACATCAGCTGGGTCTCAATAGAAGATGTTATAAAAAGTATTTTTTATTCAATATCAAATACATCAATTAAAGGTCCGGTTAATGTTGTATCTCCAAAACCTATTACAAATTTAGAATTTTCGGATACACTAAAAAAAATATTTAATCCAAAACTATCAATGTCAATAAATCAAAATATACCAAAACTAATATTTGGTGAAATGTCAAAGGAAGTACTTTCTACAAATACATACGTTATTCCTAAAAGATTAATTTCAACAGGCTACAAGTTTTTTAATTCAGAATTAGAGGATTCACTTAGATTTTTACTTGGAAAAATAATATCAAAATAATATTCAAATAAGATTTTATTGTATAACCGAATGGACAAATATCTATGAATTATGTCCAGGATAATTCATAAATAAAATATTTCAGATATTTTATTTTTCATTAAATTTAACAGATCTTATAATAGTAGTCATTCATTTAATATTAGTTGGTAGTATTAGTTGGCACTATGTTATATAAATTATATCTATTTTTTTATATGAGAAGGTTTATGTTAAAATAATGCTCAAATTCGATCCTAGTTCAAAGTATTTGATATTGTATTCTACATTCGCAGGATTTATTACTGCTTGGGCAATATCCGGATTATTAGTTATTGTTGATATTATATCACAAACACCTATAGGTACTTTCTTTGCAGTAATAGGAACTTCCCTTGGTTTCTATGATCCCGCTATATCGCAATATATTGGATTTGCATTACATATTGCAACAGGTACTGTAGCAGGTAACATTTTTGGTCAAGTCGCATTATTTTGGAACAAATTGTTTCCATATAATTTCAAGCGAGGAGTAACTTATGGAATAATAGCGGGTATTTCTCTATGGATAGTATTATTTTTACCGCTAGCCACATTTATAATTCAACCCAAACTAGATGCTTTTGCTGTATCAGCTCCAAACCAATATCTATTTGGAATAGGAGATCACTTTCAAGGACTTTATCCACTTATCACTTTAGGTTCTTTAGGAGTTCACATAATATATGGTATTATATTTGGATTCATGGTATGGAAGATGATTGAATTAAAATCCTTTGTACAAACCAATAAAAAACCAATACAATAAAGGTCTTAAGTCTAATTATAGATATGAATATTCTTACAATAAACATTAGAAAACAGACACGACTATTCATTTTTATTTCTGTATTTACTATGAAATATCAAATGAAATTCTATATAAAAACAAAGTAATACGTTGATTATACATGTACAATAATACAAATACAAAACAAAATTTAAGGATATTAGTAACTGGTGCAACAGGATTTATTGGTAGTAGAATTGTCAAGAGACTATTAGCTGATGGACATTATAAGATTAGATGTATGACAAGAAATCCTGAAACTATTTATGAACTTTTTAATTTAAGTGGAGATATTGTTGAAATAATAAAAGCTGATGCTTCTAATTATTTAGAATTAGTCGAAGCTCTAAAAGAAGTAGATATAGCTTTTTATCTTATACACTCTATGGAAGGATCAACAAAAAAATGGCAAGAGTTCTCAAAGAGGGATAGAGTTGCAGCTGAAAATTTTGCTAAGGCAGCCTCTCAAACAAATACAAAAAGGATAATTTACCTTAGTGGTCTTATTGATATAAAACATAAAGATTTATCTGAACATATGAATAGCCGAAAGGAGGTAGGAGATATTCTAAGGACCTCTAAGGCTAAAGTTACAATATTTCGTGCTGCTGTTATTCTAGGCGCAGGAGGTGGTTCTTTTCAAATGTTACAGTACTTGGTAGAAAGACTTCCTGTAATGGTTTGTCCAAAATGGGTACTGACTAAATCACAACCTATATCAGTAGATGATGTGGTAACTTATTTAATAAAATCAATAGAACTCGAGGATACAGCTAATAAGGATTTTGATATAGGCGGTCCTAAAATTCTTAGCTATATAGACATGATGAAAAGATATTCAGCTGTTCTTAACAAACCATTAAAAATTGTTATTATCCCATTTTTAACACCTAGGCTCTCTTCTTATTGGGTTGATTTCATTACACCAGTAAAGGCATCTCTCGCTCGACCTTTAATTGATAGTTTAAAACATGAAGCAATAGTCCATAATAATGAAATTAAAAAGTTAATTCCAATTAAATTAATGACATTTGAAGAATCTATCAAAACTGCTATGAAGGAACAAGTAAGAAAATCCAAGATAATAAAAAAGCAAAAGACGTCTGATTCTCTTAATAGAAAAATATTAATTCTTTCATTAATTTCATTAGGCATAATTGGAGCATCGTATTATTTTTTAGATAATAAAAATAATTTATTTACTCCTCTTTGGATAATATTAGCCATTATATGGTATTTTGGAATTCTATTTGCATTATTTTTTGTCAAGAATGGTGCTCGATTAGGTTCACTAATAGCCGGTATTATAGGATGGATAACACTATTTTTCTGGGGATTCAATAACATATATTTGACTTCCGATAATTCTATTAATCTGTACAATCCAAATGTTTTAGTTGTTATGCGTAATTTTATAGGAACTATTGTAGCTGGATTGGTTATAGCTGCGTCACATAACCTCTTTCATAAAATTAGACTACTAGGAAAATAAAATTAATTTATAAATTATTTTTTATTATTAGAAGAGATTAATATTAATTTTATTTGGTGGCAAAATAAATTATAATCAAAAATAATCTTCTATATAAATAAGATATTTGTCAATAATAATACTATAAATCTTCTGTTTAGATAATATATATTGTATATTTAACATTCTTAATCATGATTATCTATTTGTATCTTTATATTAGTAATTAAATTATCAAATTTTTCAAAATCAAAATAAACTTTATCATATTTTTTTATAAACTGAATTTGAGACTTTTATGCCAATTTTATTGCCTTACCACCTATAATATTGCCTTACCACCTATAATAATAGGAATATTTACAAGAATTACGTATTTCTTTACGAATCGAGTCACTGAATCTAAATTCTCTTCTAAAATTACTGAAATAAGTAATAAACAGAACTTTATATTATTCAAATAAGTGTTAATTGAATTGGTTGGAAGAGATGAAGTACTGATACTTTATTATATTGATATATAATCTAGAGAGGGAAACAATATTATAGTTATATTTTTAATCAAAAATATGATAATGAATTATTTGTATATGATATAGCGATTTTTTTCTAATATTTTGAATATAAAGAAATTAAAGTTGATTAATCCTGATGTCCTAACTTATACTAAATTGAATTCTAATACACAGTTCATATACTTACATAAATTCTTTTTTGGAGGTGTAACAACATTTACTGCGCATTTAATTTATACAATTGGAATGTCAGAAAGAATAAATGATAACGTCATTCTACGTCCTATAAGTAGTAACAAGTCAGAAAATAGATTACGTGATTTCGGTTATGGATTACACTATAAGAATATATCTTCTAAGATACTCCGCAATATACCATATCCTTTTTTAACTATGATTAAAGATGATTATTTTCCCATAATATTGAACCTAACTAATAATGATCAAAGAGAACGAACAGATAATATTGTAGTAGTAATTCATGATCCTAGAGATATTTCAAATAGAATTAGTGAACTGATAAGAAAATGGAAAATAATTACTATCAGGAGGTCAGTTCAACAATACATACAGCAGAAATATAACTTGAATTCAGTTTTTCTTTATCACCCATTCTATGCATATCCAACTATTTCTTCTATACTTAATAGAAAAGGAGCCGTCTCAATTTCTAGAATAGGATTTGGAAAAAATATTGATATAATACTCAAAGCAAATAAAATTTTAGAATCTTTCGGAATTAACGGTATCCGTTTATATGGTTATCCAACACCACTATATATTTATCTCTATTTAAATGGAAAGAATGATGCTGTTGAATTTAATAAATATTATTATGGAAAATTTGACAAATCGTTTTTATCAGTTTCTAATATAATCGCTACAAAGAAATTTGTGGTTGACCTTTCGCTAGTTAAAAATGATGGTGGAGGAACTCAGTACACATATTTAGAAGCAATACATAATAATTGTGCATTAATTTTACACAGAAGATGGATACAAGATTTGAACAACGATCCAAAATACTGTGATTTTAAAGAAGGGTATAATTGTTTTGCAATTGATAATGAAAAGGAATTGGCAGAGTTGATTAAAGTCGATCCTGATACTACTAAAATAATAAACAATGCTAAGAGATTAATGCATAGACATACTAATATTAATTGGTCTAAAGTAATAGACAATAATTGATTTTAAAGCCGAATACTTTAAGAATTAAAAGACTATTTATACTATACAGCAGCATGGTACTGTAGAAACGATTCATAGCTAACTATATCCACAGTTAATTATTGAATAAACAACATTGCAATTCTATTATACTTGCATAGAAAGAAAGAACAATTACATTTATACAGTATGGTAACACCTAGTATTTGTTACAATAAGACAGCATAAAGGTAAGAATTACGAATGTTTACAGACTGGTTGGTTGAAGCATTCTTAGATTGTTTCTTAGGTTATCAAAGATACCACATTGCACACAATATTACATAATATAGATTCTACAGATGAAATCAATTTCACAATACTTGGAAATTGAAAATCACAGATACATCAGAATATTATCCCAGTAGAGTTAAATTGAAGAGTGGAGCCACACTAACCTATTTATTGGTACAGGTGTAGATGTTCTAAAACAGTACTATATAATATCAAGATTAGAAGAGCATCTACAAAATATGTTGATAAATAGATTTCAAACCAGTAATATTAAAAAATAATCATTATCAGTAGTAGTTTGCAGATAAACTTTATGATAGTATGGAGATAATCATGTACTAGTTAATGAAACTAAATAGATTCAGTATTTTATCATCAATCTAAAGTTAAAACACAAAATCGCAAATTCTCAGGATGAACTCAATTGTAATAACCTGAGTCACATCAATTGTAATAATTAAGATAAATACAATTTATAAAACTATGACAACAAAATTATTTAATTTATATATTATAATTTTCAATAGATTGATACATCCAATGTAAAGACTATCATTTAGTCATAGCCTTATTGAGATGTTCCTAAATAGGCTATGACATCAGGTACTAAAACGGATATACAAAAAGTATATTGATTTAGATGTATCACTGAGATTAATTCGTAATTGTTTTTATACTATTAAATATAATTATATCACAATGGCTGATAATATATATAAAAATTCTGACAATTATAAAAGAGAAATAGATAAACTAACTTCTAATAATGAAACAGGTCAATCTACTGCTAAAACTTTTAATCCTGAAAAAGACACTAAAGAATGGCAAACCCAAGATAAAAAAGAATTAACATTTGAAAATGGTAACAGTGATATTAAATCAATAGTTTTTGGCCTCTTTGCATTGATTGGATTCATAATTATTATATATTCAATATTCACAGCAGTTATAGGTGAACCATTAGCATCAGTAGCAGATACCGTATTTATTGCTGCATTGATTGGATCCTTTACTTTAGTCGGTACCATAGTTGGTCTTATATTCTTAAAGAAATAAAGACTTGATTTACTATTTTTATATTTCATACAATGATTCTTACATAATAAATAACTTAGTTCCTCAGTTTGATCTTTAAACTGTTTATCAAATCGTTCCATAATTATGAGAAAATATACATTAGGTAGTTTTACCATTTATCAATTATTAATTTTGTACCAAATTGTAAAATAATTTCTAAAATTATTATTATATAGCTAGTCTACAAATAATTGAGTAATGAATTAATGATTTTAGTAATAATTTAGCATAATTATCAATAACTACGAAATTCTCTTCTCTAATTAGAGAAGAACAATTTTTTCATTATTATTTCAGCGAAGTTATCATCCTTAAAATCTATAGTTAAAAGTAAAGATAATTTTTCACTGATTCTTATAACATTAACATCTGTTTATTGTAAAGTGGTATCATAGAGATTATTTTTGGTATTTTTATCAATGATCTTTAATATTTACAATCTAATGATTTACTATTTATTATTTCAATATTTCAATATAAAGAAAATAATGGCAGGGAAAAAAATTCAGCATTATTATGGATAAAAATATTACCAATTTATTAAATATTCAATTGTCATTTTTTCGTTATGGAAGATATTATTGAAAAGTTTGCTCAAAGATTGGAAATCTCATCGGATAAAGCTAGACAAGGAATTTCAATAACATCGAAATATTTTCTTCAAAATTCAGAGCCAGTCGTAGCAACAGGTGTTTTATCAATGCTACCATCTAGTTTAACAAATTTGTTTTCAAATGATGAAAAACAAGAATTTAAGACTAGCCAAAAAAATATTACCTACGA
This sequence comes from Nitrososphaeraceae archaeon, assembly GCA_036376955.1. GTDB lineage: Archaea > Thermoproteota > Nitrososphaeria > Nitrososphaerales > Nitrososphaeraceae > TH1177. Next base: position 19,011 of record DASUZI010000181.1, on the reverse strand, counting down.
TGAAATAATAAAAAAAATATCTAATGATTGTTTTAACGGCGATATACAAAAATCAAAAAAGGTATATGAAGAAGCAATAAACGTGATTAAGCGACAAATCTGGTAAAAAATAAGATCCCTAATAATTGATATGGAATGACAATTTAGATATTAATTTATTCAAATCTATTATAAAGATATCATCAAGTCCCGTAATCAAGTAACTGTTAAGCAAAAAGGTATAGAGCAGTCTTAAATTATTGAAAAATTATTAATTTTTAAATTACTAAATGCATCATACAAAATAAATTTCAATTAGAAAAAAATTGTAAATCAATATGATATAAATAATTCTAATTTGCGATTACATTTTACAGTACTTGTTTCAGTTCATGATAGTTTCTTATCGATATACATAATGCATCATAATTCAGCTTGTCGGGTTTAATATGACAAGCAAGAATTATCTACTTCAAAGAATCTTAATTTGCCTGGATAAGAGATTGCTTTTTAAACTTTCTAGCATTTTTAATTAAGAAACCATATTTATAGTCCTCAGAATATTTGGTAACAATAGAAAAGTGTTTTTGTTTATCTTTGTTAAACTCTTCTTGATTGTTGTATTCTTTAAAATCGTATAAAAATACAGAACCAATAATAGCACCTATTGTAACTTATCGATATCCATTTCTCACAAAACAGATATATCCATATTTTTGAAGCATGAAATAGAAATTCTCCTCTAAATTTAGTATTCCGTTTTCTTTACTCTATAATCTTTTCTCCAAAAACTATCAAGTCTGCATATGGTTGCTTCAAAGAAAAACATTTCATAAATATATAATATTATCAAAAATAATTTTAATCTTATATTTTATTATATTTTTATGTTATATAAAGAAACAACCATTTAGGCTATATGAATTATGATAATTATTTACTAATTAACAATAAGAAACTTATTTAAAAAAATTAATGGTTATAATAAGATTTTTCTATCTTATTTACAAAGTTTAGGTAGTTTTGAGATGCTTCATTATAGTATTTTTGTGCAATTTCAATTGATTTGTTAAAAGTTTCTGTTGATCCTAATACTAAATCATTTATTCTTCTATTAGCATTGATTGTATTATTTGTAATGTTTTGGTTAGTTTTATTGTATACATCAGTATATCGTTGTGGATAGAGATAATTGTTCCAATATGATTTAGATGTATCATTTAAAAATCTTGAAAATGCTGATTGATAAGTATTAAGAATATTCTTTTGTAATTCTATAGAATTGTTTGAGATTGATTGAATTGTATTAATGGATTCTTGTTGATATTTATTTGTAGTATCAATACCTTTCTCAATTATCTCATTATTTGTTCTTTGATATTTATTGAAATTGTCATTAACCTTGTTTGTTGTATCCGAAATATTAGATGTTGTATTTTCTATTTGTTGTCTTTGTTGGTCTAAAAACTTCTCTGTACCTTCTTTTATTGTGTTACTTTGTTTTCTATTTTCATCTTTTAAGTTCGACATATTAGTCACTGTTGTTATCCAAGACAATCTGATTAATAAATTCTAATAAACTATGAAATTAATAATAAAGCTCAGACAATACAAACAGATTACTTTAATTTTCGATCATTATGCTATAATTTAACTAATCTTTTTATTTATCTATATTGTTATTTGATGTTCCCATTCCTTTGCTTAGTGGTAAAGTAAAATAAAATATAGCTCCACGATTACCATTCTTATTATCGTTTTTATTTTCAGTCCATATCTTTCCCTCATGAGCTTCCACAATATTTTTAGAGATATACATTCCTAAACCTAGCCCTTCATAAGATTTTGTAACAAACTTTGAAAATATTTTAGGTAATATTTCTGGATCTATTCCCTCTCCATTGTCCTTTACAGTCACTATGGCATAAGGATTAATGCTATTACTATTTTCCTTCCTAATAGAAACAAATATTTCACCTTTTTTGGTAAATTTAATAGCATTACTTAGAAGATTAGAAATTACTCCAGCTATTCTTTCTTTATCGGCTTGTACGAATAAAGTGTAGTTGGATGGTTTAAAATATAACTTGATGCTATGATTATCCTTTATAATAATAGTCTTATAATCTTCTACAATATTTGATATAATTTCATTTAGGTCGAATAATTCCTTGTTTAATTTTAATGAACGACTTTCAATTTTAGCAACGTCTAATATATCGTTGGAAAGTCTTTGGAGCCTAATCGCATTTCTTTGTATCGCAGACGCAAATTTCTTTTGTCTCTCAGGATACATTTGTAATAGTTGGGAAGCGGAAAGAATAGCTTGAAGCGGCGTCTTTATCTCATGGCTTGCTATATTGATGAATTCCTTTTGCATTTTATCATGGACTTTTAATTCTTCATTGGCCAATGCAATCTGTTGATTTGATAATGAAAGTTTTCTATTTGACTCTTGTAATTCTTTTGTTCTTTTTCTTACTTCAATATTTAATGTATTGTTCCATTTTATAAGAAATATGATTAAAATCAGAACTGCAAATGAAAGGCCAAAAATCAACGAAGAACCTTTTACTCTCTCTGTGTGAAGAATATCATTAATATGTGAATATATTTGTGTAGTAGGCGTTATTACGAATATAAAATATGTAGGTTTTTCTTGTAACAAAATAGGGTGACCTGTATTTAGTCTCTCTCCACTTCCAAAATCATATACTGCAGATCCTCCTAATAATTTACCGGAAAAGACTTGGCGATAATAATTATTTTGAATATCTGTTACATTAAAAAATTTTTGAACATTATTATCAAAAAAATTCTTTCCTATGAATTGTGTTCTAGGAGTGGCAAGATAATCTTTTTTACTATCATATGCTACTAAAAACTGTGAATCAACATTGTTAATATTTCCGGAATGTGCAAAAAAAGGCTCAGTAGGTATTTGTATCCCAATTATTCCTATATACTTTCCATTATCACTATTGACTATTGGAACAGTTAATGCAATACTAAACATATTATCAATTCCCTTAAATCCATTTGAAAAAGTTGGCCTTAGACTATTTCTTGTCTCTTGTACATAATCTCTAAATGAAATATCTATATTAACAAAACTTCTTTTTCCCTCAGATACGATATTATATGTTATTATATTATCTTCATCAGCAATAAACAATCCGTCAACTTTGGTAATATCATTAATTTGATCAAACTTTTCTTTCATAATCTTTTGAATTTTATCTCCATATAGTTCACCTTGTTGTAGAGGAACAGAATCTGCTATTCCCTGGAGGATTGACATAATCAACTTCAAATCAGATTCAATGCGTTCGGAAATAATTTGTGTAGTTTCGATCTGACGGTCTTTATACTGATTAAATATACTATCTTTAATATTTTGTTCTGTTATCTTCTGTTGATAAAAAAATAAACTAAAGGAAGAAATAATTATTACAAGTACTGAAATAATGCCTATCTCTTTTCTCTTTCTAGATAAGAAGTTGCCCTTTATTATTCCTCCTTTTCTTTCCATCTATCAATAAAATACAAATTAACTATGTATTAATCTCTTTTTTTAATTAGAAATATCAAGGATATCAGATCTTTCAGATGTTATGATCTTTCTCTAATTTGCTCTAAGCTGATTAGTTTAATTTTAAGTTTCAGAAATTTATCTTCTAGGGCTTAAGTGATCCGATATGAATTTTCATATATCTGTAAGCTATCACCAGCCTCTAATCAAAGCTTTAAAATTTGTCGACTAATGTTATTGCTTCGATTATTTTTTGTTTCAATATATTTCTTCAGTCAATACAAGTGAAGCGGATTATTTTGATAAGAATTGTGCTAATAAAGCTTTTTAAATATATTTCCTAGCACATACTATCTCGATTTTTTAAAAATGACCAAAAAAATGACCAAAGATCCAAATAAAAAATTAATTGTTATTAGTGTTAATTTATTAAAAATGATCAATTTTTTTGTAAGATTTACTTAAAATATCATAGTATTGCCTGATCGAGTTTTTTTTATTAATGTATCATTTGAAATAAAAATCTCTAAAATTTTAATAGTTATACTTCTATTTTCTTTTAGTTTTTCGAATTATATACGAGAATCTTTCTATTATTTAGTATTACAATTCTCTTTAGATACATCATCTATAACCATTAGTATTGCTTCATTCGTCTCCTCTACTCATAGTTATAACGTACTGCATATGCAACCATTGTACTAGCCTGATAACTTTTCCTTTATAGTAGGTATTACATCAACTATTACAATTGTAGGCGAACGAAATAGTAAAATTTTTTATTATCAAAAAAATCAATAGAAGATAAATTCTTCTATCTATCTATTTTTTATTTTTTGCACTACTTTGAGATGCTTTTCCACCCTTACGAGCTACTTTTTCTTTTGTCTCTTTATTAGCAGAGGCTAATCCTCTTTTGCTTGTATTGCTTTTTTTCTTACCTTTAGTGCTTTTATTGTCTTTAGACATATTTGATCGTATTACTTGGTTATATTATTTAATAATTTAAAATAATTATTATGTTATTATATTCGGTAGATTTTTCTTTATTTATTATTTGAAGAATAGTAAAATTATATATGAAATCGCTAATACTTTAAACACAATAATTACAAACAAACTCAAATAAATGTACTTACTCAATTCTTTCAATTTAATATACAATATTATTTAAATAAAATTTTACAAAATAGAAGTTTTATAAGTGATAAAGTAGTAGTAAGTCAATTTAATTATTGGTATAAGCATTAATAATTTATTTATCATAATGGTCCAGGTAAAGTTGGAATTAAAATTCCTACCAAACTAGCGACAATCCAAATAATGAATGTAATTAATAATGTTTTAAGCCATTTCATCCTGTATATTATTTTTAATGCAAAAAACCAAATCGCTCCTCCAATAATACTTATTATAATATTACTTACAAAGAGATTATTAAATATACTAAAGATTAATGTTCCTGAAAATGCTGCTAAAAAAGCATACTTTATTCCTTCTCGTTCTCCAAATAATTTGGCAATAAAAAAAATTATTACAGTAGATACTACTAAACCTATTACAAAAACTAGGATAGTCCATATTTGGGGCAACTCGCTTCATTTTGAGATTTTAGACCATAATAATTTTTTTCACAATGATTCTTCATTATTATATTCTGGCTTTAAATAATTGGTTATGGATTTTTTATAAAAACAAATTTTGTCTACGGGAATAATTCATGATATATCTTAGAAGTTAACTTGGACCTTATAAGATCCAAATTATAATCAAATTACGTTGAACCATGATAAACTTGATTGCAACAAATATCATATTTATTTATCACTTTGTAATATTCATTATTATTTCTTGAAATATTGATTTAAAATCAACATTTACTTAATACCTCGTGTTGAAATCATAATTTTGACCTTCTAGATTTCAATATTTTTAACATTTTCTTGATGAAGATAGGAATTATTAGAATTATACCTTTCTATTTACCGATAAAACTTGATTAATAGAAAAATTTTTGATTTTAAAGTTGATCTAATTCAAATTCTTCTATATATCTATCAGAAATATTATCTCCTTTAATTTTTTCAATATATTCTAACGCTTTTTTTTCTGTAGAAAATACTTTATCTATGGATTTATTATTGGTTTCTTTTTCATTCCATATTACCCAAACTTTCATTATTTTATACCTAAATAAATTGCATGATTATAAATTATTGTTATTTTGTAAATTTATGACAAATATTCGATCTTTTATAACTCCAAAGAAATTTATGAATAAAATTCTTTGCGTGGTCTAATACACTCTTTTCTTTATTCGAAACTAGTAATTTAACATCTCTTTGAATTGGAGTGCATTAATAACTGCTTTACCACCATAATGATTATTGAATAATCCTGAAGTCTTGTTTTGGCAGCTATTTCTTTTACTTTATCAACCCATTGTATCTCTTCTATAGAATAACGATAATTGTATCTATGTTTTGATTTCTTCCATGGAATCTGATAAATGAATGGTCTTTTGAGGTAATTGTAATTTCATAGAATGTACTGTCATTTCTATTTTCACATTCAAGATCGGCCATCTTGTTTTGTATTTAATAACTACTTCCAGTTTAATGAAATTTAGATTTATAATATGTATATTGAATATAAAACTGTGTTAATATGGTAATGGAGTCTAAAGATATTTTAATAATGAATTCAACAATAATTGGAGGGATTTTAATTCTACTTACTATTTCATCGTTTTCAGAAAATGAATTTCCTAACAGATCTATTTTTGTAGTAATAGCAGTTGTAGTGGTAATTATTTTTTCTATTTCTTCTATTAGTATTTTATACGATAAACAAGAACAAATTATTAAAAAATATTCAAAGATGGGATTTATAGCATTGATAGGATTTATGATCTTTATAGGAATAACAAATATTATCAATATTATATCGCCAGAAATTTGGAAGAAATATGCTATCACTAATAAAATTGCTTTTAGCAATACAACGACTTTTTCGAATAGCAATACAAATTAACTTTTACCGTAGGTATATTGTGGCTTGAATATATTGTATAGGGATTATAGGTTTTTTACAGATTTTTCCAGCGAAAGGAATTGACAATTATTGATAATGACCTTGTTAGGATTTATTAAAATTGAATCAGTTATAAAAGGTGAGAAAGTTTTTGATCGAATTCTTTATATAGATTAATTATATTTATTTAATAATGACAAAAAGTTTTGGATGTACTGATGTAGGTGTAAATTGTAATTGGACTACTACTGCAGATTCAGAAGAGGACATAATGGCAAAGATTAAAGAACATGCAAATAGTGTTCATGGTTTTAAAGAAATACCACAAGATCTTGCAGACAAAGTAAAATCAGCTATTAAAGAACAATAATATCTATTTTTTTTAATTATACAAATCCTTTTACTAATTAACTTAAGTATATTAATATTTCATTAACTTAAGTATATTAATATTTCATTTAACTTTTTAGAATATATGATAATTTATATATAATTAATTTATAGATTGACTTGGGTAATACATACATACTTAAACCTGTTTTAAGTTAAGGAAAATTTATGACTAAATGAAAAAATATATAAAATTATGCATAGAACATAATATAAAATAAAACACTACTACATTATCCATAAAGTTAACAGCGCCATTTAATAAAATGCAAATAGATCAGTCCAGAAATAAAATTGCATATGACATTCTAATTTAAATAATATATTTTATAGTACGTTTATAAAATTAAATAATTACTAAAATTTTAATTCATAAATATTTATTTTACTAATTTTTCTCTAAAGTAAATTAAGATTAATATTTTATTTACTTTTACAATTATAACGAAACTAAATTCTAAACTCTATACGATATAATCTTGGAATCTTTCTTTTATTTAATTATTTTATCTTTATTTGTTATTTTTTTATTTTTTTAGATCATGTTGATAGTAAATTTCAAGCTCAAATCAAATAACTTATATATCTTATTTTTAATTTGTATTATTAGATATCTATTTTTATTTTTAATAATGATATCTTTTATTCAGATCTTGTATCAGTTGACTAAAATTAGGTCATATGCTTATTAATATAATAAATATACTATTTTAAGTTAAAATATGCATAAATTAATAGGTTGTATTATATACGGCTTTATTGTATTGTACATTGATTTTTTTGATGCAAAATAGTTTTCCTATGAGAGAATGGCATGTAAAAAACATGGAAAAAACAATAATAAAACATGTAAAGGGACTATCACCGGATGCTACTAAATTTGAACGAAGAATGTATAAACGATATGGTGGAATACATAAAGTTCAAATGAGAATAAAATATGATATTAAGCATGGCGTAAATAATGAAGAGGTTATTTTATTTTTACAAAAGATAAGAACTGGAATGGAATTTACTGATCTTCTTAAAAGTGATGGTTCCTTAGATAGATTAAATGAGATTGAGTCATACTTTATTTAATCAAATTCATGTAAATTCAATCTTATTTTATTTAAGTTTAATATAACTGATTCTAGGTTACTAAAATTAGGAGGGACTAAAAATGGTATGCAAAGGAATATGTTTGCGTCATAAAGCAATAAAGCCATCAAATATTGGTCGTTATATAGCTGGACAGAAACGATGTCAAGTTTGTCAAGTTTTTATTAAATGGGGTGGTTTTTGGTGTCCTTGTTGTGGTTATAGATTAAGGACCCGACCTAGGAATAAGAAATATAAATCCAGATTAAAATTAGAACAAGAAATTTAATAGACTATGATAAGTATAAATAAAGTTCAATTAAATTTAATTGTAATTTTGTAATATTATTGTTTGTGTTATGCTTACTATTTTGATATAATAAACTGCCATATTATAGTGTCATCAATATCTTCATATATACGAAAAAACCTCGATACTGATTCTCAAATTCTTAAAGCTTGATTTAAGATTCCTCTTTGGTAGCTAGAGTCTATCTTAATAATACTCTGAATTTGTTATGTAGAGCCCTGTTCTTTTTTAAATGAATTCCAGAATTTAAGACCGGATGATGTAAATAATTTCCTAAAAGAATTGTTATAAAATTTTTATTCAAAATCTAAACAAAATTCTAGTATTATGTAGAATTTTATTTTGATAATGAATTTTATAGCAGTTAATCGTAGATAATTTCTTATTTTATAATTAAATATAAGAATAAATTATCTATTCTTTAACAAATCATGAAGCGTAAACTACATCCAATACTATCAATTATAATATGATTGGCTTTTTTTAATTATATTAATAAAATAACATAAAAAAATCTTTTTATTTAAATAAATTTAGAATAGTTATATTATATAATAACAAATAATATAATCAAATTTCCTTTCTTTATATTGTTTTAAATTTTAAATTTCACAGAATTTATCTTTCCGTCTAGAGTATTAGTACTATCCGATCTTTCATCAATCCTAATCGAAGATATTATCCTTTCAATTCCGATATTGCGAAGTGTTGTATGTGATATTTTAATTGCTTCTAGAATATTATCCAACTTATTTGATTCAATTTGAGTACCCATTGCGGTAAGAATTGTTTTCAAGTCTTGAATTTGATTAATAGCCTTATATACCAATGCTATTTCTTTACTCATACTTGTATCACCCTTAGTTGTAATGGGTATTATACTAATTTCTGCAGTAAAGAATAGTTGTTTTTGACTCATATTGTTAGCTATATTTACATCAGTATTATTATTAAATTTTCTTCAATATTATATGAATTATATTGAAATAATTTCATTTTTAAAACATTCTCTAAATATTATTATTCTCTGATGTAACTTTTATAGTAATATAAAAATTGTTATTATGTGAACAAATCCTTATTGGTATTAGTATCATGTTTCTTTAACCAAAAATATACTATACCTAATACCCTCTTCTACAAAACACTATTGAAGAAACAATAATTATAATCTATTAAATTAAAATAGTTATCGGACATACTATAACTCATTGTAAGAGATGTTGTCTAAATTTCCCATGCAGGAATTACATATCTACAGTCTATCAACTATCGAAAATAATAAATAAATTTATAGATATGATAAACATCTTGGTGTGTTAAAAGTATCATCATCTCCCTATTTTTAAAATATCATTAGATAATAGACACATACTTACTTAATACATTTATACTTATATTCAAAAACTTATTAAATTCCTTTAGGTATTCTAGTATATTGAAGTTTAACAATAATTCGGAGAAAAGTGGCATTGAAGATGATCTAGAAAAGTTATTAGATATTGTAATCAAATTAGTATCGGGTTTAGATAATCAATCAAAAGACGCCTTAAAGGATTTATTAGTAGAGATAGAAATCATATATACAAAGAAAATCGATATACTCTTACCATTTTATGAACTTAGTAATAATACAATTTTCCAAAATGAGTTTAGATCTAGATATAAAAATTATAATGAAATGTTCCAAATTGATCATGACTATATAAATAACAGTTCCAATTTAATTAAGACTAAGTTAGATTATTTAATTGAAAATCATGGATGGAGGTCAGATAAAATCGAAAAGGTTATGCAAGTTTTTGGAAAAAAAGAAAATAATTCTAAAAAAGAGGAACTTTTAAAAGAATTTGAAAAAATGATTAATACTTGTTATTGTGATAATAAAACTTTTTATAAAATATTTGAGATACTTTTAAGACAATTAAATAAGGAATTAGATGATGTTAATTCTACATTAGAAAGAGGAGATATAACTAGTGCACGTATGAAACTACAATTATTTTTTGAAGAATCTGAATTTAGCTTGGACAATATTAAACAACTATTACAATTTCTAAAGAATATAATTGACTATTTATAAACTCTATTACATTCTTTAGTATTTGATTATTTTGTTTAATTTAATAATAATTTAAAAATATTTATACTCTTGTAAAAACCAAAGGATTAACATTAGTCAGTAATTATGAAGTGCAAATTTTCAACTACAATAAGTAAAAGCATGGTACACTATTGCAGATGGAATTTCAATAAAATCTCCTGGTAATATACTTTTGAAATAATTAAAGAATTTATTGGATAGAGTTAGGTGATGATTCTACAGAGGTCACAACTTTGTTCTTATTAATGGAAAGAGCTGAATTAGTAATAGAACCAGCAAATGTAAAAGCTTTACATATTTACTGTCAATATTCCATGTTACCGAAAATTAAATCCATACCTCCATATATGATAAGAAAAATATGGTCATCTTACTATATGGAGAAAATATTATTATAATTGTATAAGCATTATACTCGGATACTATATTCATTTTTTGTTTATTTAAAAGTATTAAATTAAAGTTATACTATCAATTTCTAATTTTACTTTTAATTTTCAAGTTTATTAGGATTTATAAATAGATGGAACATAGTTAAGTTAATAACATGACAAATCTAAAAAACGAAAATAAAACAGTAAATAATGATATAAAAGAAGGAACAGAGAAGTTTTTAGACCAACAAAGACAACAAATAGAAAATACAACATCTAATATTTCGGATACAACAAATAAAGTCACTAATAGTGTTAATGAATATCAACAGACGAACAAAGCGATTCTTGATAAAAGTATTGATACTACAAATAAATATCAACAAGAATCCATTAATACAATTCAATCAATCTCAAACAATTCTATAGAATTACAAAAGAATTTTGCTAATACCATTCAATCAGTATTTTCAAAATTTATAGATGATACATCTAAATCATATTGGAACAATTATCTCTATCCACAACGATATACTGATGTATACAATAAAACTAACCAAAACATTACAAATAATACAGTAAATGCTACTCGAACAATAAATGATGTTGCATTAGCATCTGCAGAAACCTTACACAAATCAATTGAAATTGCACAAAAATACTATAATGAAGCATCTCAAAACTATCTAAACTTTGTAAATAAGATAGAAAAATCTTATTATAACCAATAAATTTTTTTTAATTTAATTATAAAAAGCAAAAAGTAACTAAGAAAAAATTTGTTTTAACTTATTTTAACGATATTGTCTATTATTGTTAGCAGGTCCTGTTTGAAGTTCGTTGGACTAAAAACTAAGCTAGAGGTCATGTCATATATGTCTCAATGAATATTTCTTTTCCTTTTGTTCCTCAAATCAGAAGACAAATCTAGGTATGAATATTTGAGTATATTCTTTTGTTTTCATAGTTCAAATCCAATTCTTTAATTTAGTTATGGGTTTCCAAAATAATCCCTGTAATTTTTTATCCGAAATTGACATTAAAACTACATATGTCTAATGTTAAATCAACAACACTTTCTAAAGATAAAACTAAACTATTTTGCAATTTAATAACCAATTTATTAGAATTAATTTAATCCTAATATAGTATCTAAAAAGAAAAAGTACTTAATATATCTTGTAATAAAAATATGAATATGGTAAAATATTCCTTAAGTCTAAGTTCATTTACAATAGTTTTAATTCTTCTAAATTTGAATAATATAGTTTCATATAGCGAAGATTTCCCAAATCAAACTACTAAAAGAAATAATACAAATTTTGATATTTCTACATTAGTTTTTGAGCCCGATTCCCGTCCTTTTAATCTTACTTATGCGGATTGGACAACTAAATGGTGGCAATGGGCATATTCAATTCCAAAAAATATTCATCCTGCCTATGATGATATTGGAAAATTCTGTAATGAGGGTCAGAAAGAACCTGTCTGGTTTTTCCCAGGTACCTATCAACATTCAGTTGTACGCTATTGTGAGATTCCTTATGGTGTAGGAATATTATTTCCTATATTAAATTCTGAATGTTCATTTGCTGAATATCCAAAAATGAAAACAAAAGAGGAATTAAGGAGCTGTGCTAAAAAAATACAAGACACAATAGTTCCTGAGTTAGCTACACTTAATAGTATAAAAATACCATATCTAGAAAAGTATCGTATTCAATCAGATATTTTTAATTTTACGTTACCGGAAAATAATATTTTAGATTTACCATCTGAGACTACTCAAGCAATTTCTGATGGAAATTGGGTATTTTTAAAACCTTTACCTCCTGGAGATTATGAACTTAAATTTAAGGGAAACATTAAAACTACAAATAATGAAATAAATGGTAGTTCAGACAATGACGAATTTGCAGGACCCATAGGTTGGAATTATACTACTACGTACATATTAATGGTAAAATAATTATCCTGAACTAAATACAATCCCTTTCCAGGTCTATAAATTTGATTTATTTATCTATAATTCACTAAATTTGACATGTTTGTAGGAGAAAGACAAGAATTGATAGAGTTATTTAACCTTACTTCTACAGAGAAAATATCCTTTAACTTTCTGTTTATATCCTAAACCTAGATTATACCTGTATTATAATTAAATGATCACGAAAATTAGAAAATGATTTTAAAGAATTTACTTATTTTTATCTATAACTTATAAAGTATCATTTTATCTAATAATAATATTTTTTACTGATTGATTCGCTTTTGTTATGGATTTTTATATTATCTACAAATTTTCATTTATTATTTTAAGTTAAACTATAATTTATTTAGTAATATTACAACTAACGTTCTTCTAACAGTTAATTTGATATAGATAAAAACTTAATTTCATGCAATGACTTCACAGCCTTTTTCATTTATTTTTCTAATATTTTCCTTCATACTTATTTTCGGTCCAACTGATACTTTTGAAAAACCAATTTCAATGGATTTAGCACATGTGGAGGAGCTAGTTATTATTATACTTCTTCTAATTGGAGCTTTTACTTGGAAATTAACTCATAAAACCAAAGAGAGACGCTATTTCTCTGCAGAAGTAAAAAAACAAGTAATAATAGACCAGAAATACAAATGTGCTATCTGTAAAAAAAGTATTGGAGTCTGGGATTATGACCATAAGGATGGAAATAGGTCAAACAACAAGATATCTAATTGTCAAGCATTATGTCCAAATTGTCATGCTAAAAAGACACGGGGTTTGTTAAAGACTAAAGAAAAGTCTCAATTCCGAGTAAAAAATATTCTCATTATAATTATAATTATAATATTTTTTGTATTTTTATTTTATTATAGTCTGCAGAAGAATGATATTTTATTGAAGAATGAATTTATTAGGTGTTACACAATTATAATAGAGAAAATAATTAGCATGAATTTAGCAGTTTAGAATTTAATAATTGTTTTAGTTCTTGTCAGATGAATATTTCATTAACGGTAGTTTTGACAATGTTTTACCATATTTTTTATAATTTTTAATTTTTACATAATTCACATGATAAAAAATATTGTTTTGTTGAAGCATCGAGTATTTAAACAGTTGTTGGTAATTCTGTTGGTAGTAAAATGGGTGCAAGATTTCTCCAACACCCATTGAATTTGGTTACAAACGATTTGATGGATCTAATATTACAATATGATATGATAAATAATGTTTGGTTTTAGTTAGTAAACTAGAAAGCTAATAAGTTTGTAATAGTATAAAAAGATTTGAAAGACCATCATCGACTGAAGTTGAACATTTAAAGAAGTTTTATAATAAACCATAAACTTCATTAGGAAACCTCATTTTAGCAAATTTAAATAATAATGATAATACTGAGCCTTAAATATTTTTATTAGGAGATGTAATAAATACATTATTGAATTAGTATGAAACCGTCTGACTTTACAATTCCTTGTGTGTTATCATTATTTATTTATGCAATAACTATACCTATTGAACAATACTTTATTTTTGGAGAAGAAAATTGTAGCATTTCCATATCAGAAAGAATTAGTCTACCTTATCCTATCTCAACAACAACAACAGCAGTACAACAAGATGGAGAATCAGATGAAAATGAACCAATTACAGATTTACCAGTTATTGATTCACCTTGTAAATCCACTTGCCCACCTAACTATAAATTATGTAGCTATATGTGCATATAAAGATAATACCTGATACCTTTATTATTTTATTAGATTCGCAAATTGATCAACAATAGCAAAAAGATTAGTAACTATATGACTTCATCTATTCAATGTACTATTTCTGATTCTATATACATTACTTTTCTAAAGTTAAACTTACAATTAGTAAATTATAACATGAATCAAAGGAAATTTTAGTCGAATAGTAATATGTATTCATTCTTTTTTAATATATTATTAAGTTATTCAGAATAGTATTTATATTAACTTTTTTCAGCATAATATTATTAATAAAAGACTAGTATATAATACTACTATATTTTTCTATAATCTCAATATTCAAATTGTTTATTACTACATATTTTTTAGAATTGTAAAAATATAGTAAAAATCTTAATAATATATGCATAAGCTTTTAACCTTAGGTTTATTTTTGATAGTCTCAGTAATATTATCATTAGCTATTAATTTTAATTATAATTTATATTTGAATATATTTGCTCAAGAATCAGAAGTATCAATTGCACCAGGAGCAGGAGACCCAAATAATATAGAGACATTTGTTCCACCTCATATCAGTTTATCATCAAGAAGTACAATTTCATGGACAAACAGTGATTCAATAACTCACACTGTAACTGCTGAAGGAAATCCAGTAATAGCAAATGGTGAAGCACCATTTGACTCAGGTCCCATTTCTCCGGGCTACACATGGGATAAAACATTTAATTCACCTGCCCAATTTGATTATCATTGTTCAATACATCCATTTATGACAGGAAAAGTTGTTATTAATTAAACCTTTAAGTTTCCTAATTAAAGAACTTTATCAAAAGATTATTACCACAAAATCTATAAAATTCAATTTTTAATAAAATATTTTTCTAAACATTACAGTTTAAGAAATGAATATAATTAATATCCAAGATACTCGATAATATAACTATCAACAAGGAAGCAGATCGTAGACAATATATGTCATTTTATTGAACAAAAAGAATATACTGAATTATTTAATCTATAAGTGTTTCGTTTGATTACAATGGTTAACAATAGTCTAATAATGTCTTTTGTTTGTATTCTTTGTCTTTACTACTTTTTTCTATCGTTGTCAAATTTGATACTTTCAGTCCTACTTTTCTTATAGGTAAAAATTTAGTATTTTTAATTTTTTTCGAAGGAACGATCAAATCATTGTCTTCTAAATTAAATTTACCTAAAATTTCTTCTATTATGGATTCAATGCTTTTTTTTTCGCTTTGATATTTGATATAGGATTTTTCTCTAGTTTCAATACTAAAATCAGTTCTCATTAATTTTATTCCAACTGTTCTAAATTGATATTTATTATTCTTTATTCTTTCGTAAAGTTCATCAATCAACTCATACAAAGCTTGCTTTATTATCTCTTTATCCGCGGTAACAAATTCTAATGTACATTCATTACTTAATGATATGTGATTTTCACGCGGAAGGACTGGTTCATTGTCTAAACCATTTGCAACTTGCCACATCCATGTTCCTATCTTCTTTCCAAATCTTTCTATGAGGAGTTGAACATCTGTATTTGAGAGTTGACCTATAGTCTTAATATTCATTTGTTCTTTTAGAATTTTTTGTGTTTTGATTCCTATTCCTGAAATTGTTTCAACATCTAATCGACTAAGAAAATCTTTCAATGCATTAAAGTGTAATATAGTAAGACCGTCAGGTTTTTGATAATCAGATGCAATTTTTGCTGCAGATTTTGTTGGAGCTATACCTATAGATGTTGACAAACCACCACATTTTTCTTTGATAGATTTTTTAATTTCTTGAGCATATTCTTCCACCGTTATATTAATATTTGAAATTTTAATTGTACAGTCTAAATACGCTTCATCTATACTTGCTTGTTCAAAAATATCTGCATAATCTTCTAATATTTTCATAACCTCATTAGATATTTTTTCATAGAATTTTTTGTCTACTGAATGTAATATTAAATTAGGACATAATTCTAATGCTTTGTATAACGGCATTGCTGATTTTATTCCGAGTTTTTTAGCCTCATAAGAACATGTTGTTACTGCACCTTTTGTAATGCTGTTATTGTCCTGAGGTGTCATTATAACAGCATGAGGTTTTCCTTTTAATGATGGATCTTTAATCTCTTCGCAAGATGAGTAAAATGAATTAATATCGACATGCAAAATTGCTTTACCTCTCCACTGTTTTTTATCATCCATATCCATTACCCTGCTATTACTCAAATGATTGGTATTAGATTAGGATTAAACTTTCGTTTATGCATAAAAAAACTTTCTATGATAGGCTTAATAATAAATGTAATGCCTACCAGGTCATGTTGGACCACAGGATGATCAAGGAATTTAAGGCCTATCTATTCTCACGGAGCAACGGAAGCGATTGGAGAAACTAATCCACCGAGTTCTCATAATATTGAATATTGTATATTACTTTGACAATATCTCATAATAATATCATCTTTTTATTTATTATTTTAATAATAATAAACTAAAATTATTTTTCGGCTAAATACAAATCGATTGTTGATGCCTAATTATTAACTAATAATAACGAATAGTATTATTCAGAAGTCTATTGGCTATACCTGATAGGCAATACTTTACTGTACAATATATTAGATTATCATTAAACTGATATTGTACTGTTATAATAATTTACTAATCAAAACATTATTTATTGCCTCAAAATTTCATAATATGTTGAGGATAATGTTATACCAAATGATGCTGAAAGAAAACAGACTGCTATTTCATAATATGCTTCAGAATAAAGACTAAGAATATATAAAAGCTGTCAAAAACCTAGGTAAACTTCAAGAAACAACACTTCATAAATGTATTTTTATATTAATCTCAAAAACTCATTCAAATTCATTCAAATTCAAATAAGGTATGATATATTGATTATTGTGCATACTTATGCTGATAGAGGTTTTTGTACTTCTTTTACCTTGTACATTCACTCTCAATGACTGATTATTAATTGAACTATTATATCGTAGCTGCAAATTAACTACTTGCTTTTCCAATTATGGAACAATTATAAAAATCAAATATTGGTTTAATTTATAGTAATTTATTTTAAAAATTTTGTTAATAAATTCAATATTACGGTTCTGTTAACATTGATGTAAAGTAGTAGATTAATCGTCACAAAAAAGACAATGATGTATAATAGACAACAGAATGTGAAGATATTTCTACCTGTTTGAAATTCTATTTAAAAGATCCTTCATTAGAGGAATTTAACATGATAGCTATCAATATTGTTACAGACAGATTTAATAGAACAAAAGAATTTGCCCGAAATTAGTTCCATCAGTATGGTACAAGATTGGTTCAAATCCTATATATTTATTTTTCAGATCTGCCATGTCTAGGTTAGATCTAAAAAGATAGCACACAGACCAAAATAATAGTGTCAAAAACAATTCACACATGCTACTATATTTTTCTCTCAAATCTTTTTATGACTAGCATAAGCGATAGGATAGAAAGGAACAAGTCTGCTGGTCTTATTGCAATTCATTATTTCCATTATACAAGTTTCTTTTCTGTTTTTTTAGCTAATCAAGCAGCTAATCAAGCAGCTAATCAAGAATCCCGTTCAGATTGAAGTTAACGTTTCTAAAAGTTAGTGTTATTACGCTTCTCCTAAGTATCTGTTTTCTCAAGGTCACCAAGTCTCAGTAATCCTTTAATTCAATTCCAACAGAATCTGGAAGAAAACTAACTATTTGTAAGACTAGAGATAGAGGGATTTTGGAATAGAGATAAAAATAACACTGTTTTAATCATCTTCCTTTTTTCATTTGATTTAATCTTCTCGCTCTATCTACTTCCCATTCATCTAAAATTTTTTGCCTTGCTTCAAATTCATTCATCTTCCTTTATTGTCTATCCTCTATCCTCTATCTTCTCCTTGTTAGGATTGTATCTTGAATATATTACCTAAAATTAAACAAATAAATGCAACTAAATCTAAATATTATGACTAATCATTAGTCATAAATACATACGTTTATATACCTTAGTAACGTATATATATACATGTCAACAAAAGAAAATATAAGAGTAAACGAAAATATAGCTGTAAATGAATCAAAATTTAACGAAAAAAATACAACTAAATTTAACAATACTAACACGAATTTTAATGAAAGAACAAATAACGCCTTAAACCAACAACAAGAGGCAATAAACAAGACACTAGACAACACCTTAAATAATATAAAAAGAACAACTGATGAAGCTACACGAGAAATCCCAAGATATTCACAACGTATTGCTGAGTATCAAGAACAAACTATTAAAACCATAAGAGACATTGCTTCTGACTGTATCGAAGCACAAAAACAAGTAATAGCCTCTTTTCAATCACAAGTAGACAGAAATAGTGGCAATAACAATGGTGTATGGGACTGGTTTAATCCACAAAAAATCGCAGAAAATCACGCAGTAATGGTAAATAACTTTAC
>DASUZI010000180.1:0-2084 GCA_036376955.1 Nitrososphaeraceae archaeon | reverse complement strand
TTATTTTTTGTGAAAACAAATTATGAAATAAATTTCTATGCTGATATTTAGAATGAAAATATAATTTTTCAAAATAAAAAATTAGGGTTTAATTCTAGTTTTCTTCAAATCTGTATAATCTTTGAGCAAAAATACTTCTCCTCCATTAAATCCTTCAACATCGTTTTTTGACACTTTATATTCATAGCGACCGTCATGTATTGTAACAGTATCTTGTTCTACACAAATGACATTACCAACATCTTGATTATCTTTTGAACGTACTGGTTTGAGTATTATTTTATCCCAATTATATACTGCTGGTTCAGTAGACATGTCAATATATATATCGTGAAAGAAATATTTAAATTTTAAAATTATCAATATATTCATTACAATTTAATTCAATTATAATTAAATTATTACAAATAGATATCTAAAACGTATTACCCTAAAATTAAAAAAATATTAAAAAAAAATTTGTTACTTACCTACACAGATACCGCTTGGATTTGCAGTCATACAGTTATTTTGATCGTATGTATTAGCATTGGTATTTACTGGTAACCCATTGGCATTGTTTAAGTCAATTGTGTTTAACAGAACATTGTTAAAGTTAACATTGTTATTGTTGCTTTGATTATCTACATAAAGACCGTTTCCTGATTCAGTAATAGAATTCAAAGTAAGTACTCCATTATCTGAGTTAACTAATGTTATTCCTGCTAAAGTATTTTGATAAAGATTGTTATTTTCTATGGTTGCTTGTTGTGTTGAGTGTCCTGCAAAGCCAATTTGGTTATTCATAAGTATGGACAAATGTACATTGACTATACTTGCACCAGTACTGAATGCTCCTATTTGGTTATCCTTGGAAACTATTCCTTTAATTTCAACATTTTGAGAACCAGTCATTAAAATACCTGCTTGAAATCCTTGAATAGTACCATCTTGGACTACTACGTTATTCATATTTGGTATCATGACTCCTACTTTACTTGAGGTTTTTTCTTGACTATCTACATCGGGACCAGAAATTGTATGTCCATTAAGGTCTATAACAATATCACTTGCACCGACTATAAGACCATCACTATCTGCACAGTTTAGGTTAGAAGTTAATACAACATTTTGTGTTATAACTTGACCGCATGAGGGGCTGATAGCTAATGGTTGTTGTGATTCTTGTTGTGTTTGTAATTGTGGTGCTGCTTGTTGGGTTTGAGCATTTGAAGATACAGGTTGCAATGTCAGTGTAGTAAAAACTACTACTAGTGATACTAAGAAAAATGGCATTAATTTTCTATTCATATTATTCGGATTATCATTATTGATATATTTATGTTAATCAATTATTTTTGTCCTAATGGGATTTTATTGTAGACTATTATGTAAATCAGTCAAATGCTCATATATTAGAATAATTTTATTTTATACAAAAGCAAATAAATTTCAACATAGCAGAATAGAAAAAAATTTCTTATTATTATTGTCAATCCTATCATTCTCTATAACAATAGCGAACGAACACTAGGCATATTGGCAGCATATACCTATCTGACCTGTATTATCATTATAGAGAACTGATAGCTAATGTACAATAAAGGATATAACAGATAAATAAAGTTATCATCATATCGTTCTAATTTTGATTATAAAGGTTTTAATGTTTTTATTAATATTCATTAATTAAATGCCATATTTCCTAAATTAAGATGATATGCATACTATTTAGAAAAAACAGATATCTAATTTTGAAAAATACCTTGGAAAGATATTTTATTTTCCTCCAGACTTATTCGTCACTATTAATATGTCATTATTATGTGATATAGAAAGAGAAGGAACGAATTAAATCATTTCTATATTATAATTAAATTGAATTATTTTGTAACCTTTTTATAATTTCGAAATCAGTAAAACTTTTGATTTTGTATGTTTATTCATTAAAATAAGAAAAATGAGTTTACGTAAGTATTCCTTTTATCGTATTATATTCTTTTGAGATAGCAATGCCAAAAAAAAAGGCTCTGTTAAGTAAACGATAAATCTATAGTTGTGAATGGCTCTATTCTCATGTTATGGTTATAACATTTGAGAGAAAG
>DASUZI010000179.1:0-5842 GCA_036376955.1 Nitrososphaeraceae archaeon | reverse complement strand
AAATAGCTTTATCGAATCAAATAGAAATAAAAGAGAAATAGTAATAAGAAGAGTTAACTAAAGTAATTTAATGGAAAAAACATTTCGAAAGAATACGGTAATAAGCACTTTTCTCATTGCATCTTTGATCGCTGCTAGTGGATTATTTTTGTTCTTCTCTTCAAGTCTAGGCACAGCCATGGGAATTCCTCCATATCTGGTAAAAGGAGATTATTTGTTTGGAAGAACAATAGGTATTGTAGACGATGAAAATGCAAAACCATTATGGATAATATATGGAATTTGGAAGACCAATTTATCAAATCAAACTCAAGGTGGGGATAATTCTACTATTTTTGATGCCTCTTTTGAAATGATTAAAACTGATGGAACATCAAAGCATACACACACTCTCACTGATTTTGTGTTAACAAATGTTGTAAATCAAAATAATGTTACTGTATTTAATGGCACAGGAACAATCAGTATGCCTAAAGGACCCATCACTGAAGTGCCTCTAAGCATTAAAGTAATGAATAAAGATCTGGGTATAATAAACATCGATTCAAATAAAATTGATAATCACTTTGGTAATGACCCATTGTATGGTATTCCATTAGAAGATAAACAACATAAAAAGAAATCTTAATTTTTTATAATAAATAATTTTTTTATTTTTTCTTTTTCATTTTAAAAAGTATTATAATAATTTTATAAGAATAGTTAATATATCATTTATTTTGTTAACAAAGTATGAATTTTAAAAACACTATATTTTTTAGTGGTATGACTGTTTTAACATCATTTTTGATTTTAAATAGTTTGACATACCATTCCTCATTTGCAGCAACTGAATATGAACACAAAACAAAATGGGGGGAAAAAGGTGTTGCCATTGGACAATTTAATCAAATAACTGGAGTTGCTGCGGACTCTGAAAACAATATCTACGTTGCTGATATGACTGGACGTTCAAATATGATTCAAAAGTTTACAAATAATGGATCGTTTATTCTTGGTTTTGGTGTATTTGGTAATGGTCCTGAATTTTTCACCAATCCTACTGGCTTAGCTGTTGACTCTGAAAACAATATCTATGTTGCTGATTTTGGAAATCCTACTTATGCCATAAAAAAATTTAGCAAGGATGGAAAGTTTATAAACACATTTGGTTCCTTTGGCCTAGGAGATGGAGAATTTATCACACCCGGAGGATTAGGTGTAGATAAAGAAAATAATATTTATGCTACAGATTTTGGAGAAAATAATAATATACAAAAATTTGACCAAAATGGTAATTTTATAATGAAATTTGGTACATATGGAACTGGTGACGGGGAATTTTTGAATCCAACAGATGTAGCAATAGATTCACTTGGAAATATATTTGTAGTTGATTCTTTCAACAATCGTATACAAAAATTTGACCAAAATGGTAATTTTATAATGAAATTTGGTACATATGGGACAGGTGATGGACAATTCAATAATCCAATTGAAATTGCAATCGATTCGTCTGATACTCTCTTTATAACAGATGATAAGAATAATCGCGTACAAGTTTTCAATAGCGATGGTGGATATATTACTCAATTCGGAAATCAAGGTTCGGCATCTGAAATAATTCAAGATCCAGGTGGTATAGCTGTAGATTCTTCTGGTAATGTATATGTAGGAGATGGAATAGATAGTGATTTACATGTATTTAGTCCAGTAAAATAATAAAACATTTTTTTATTTTATTTATTGTTTTCTTAGTTATCGTTTATAGACCTTTAATAATTCAGTTATTTTTACAATTTCATTAATTATTATATATTATATTATTTACATTTATACAGTGAAAAATAATATTTTTCTTATCATTGGATTAGTTACAATTATGTCATTTACATTCACATTATATTATATAACTGCTTTTGCGCAATCGACTAACCAAACCTCAACATCACCACAATCACCGCAACAACAACAAAATTCCTTTTGTAAACTAACTGAATCAGATATGTTAGGTCCTTTCTATAAGGAAAGTGCTCCATTTAAGCAGAGACTTAGTGAAGGAGTAAAAGAAGGAGAACGACTGATAATAACAGGAAAGGTTATGGATAACCGCTGTCAACCAATAAAAGATGCTATATTAGATGTCTGGCAAGCTAATTCAACTGGAGAATATGACAATGAAGGATTTACTCTTAGAGGCAAGGTTAAAACAAATAACGATGGAACCTATCTTATAGACACTATAATTCCTCACGAATATGCTGCAGGAGATATAACTCGTCCAGGTCATGTACACTTAAAAGTTGGATCTCCTAATCAGCCAATACTAACTACCCAATTATACTTTGAAGGAGATCCTAATCTTAGTGGCTTGGAAGATAAATCATTGATACTCAAACTTGCCGATGAGAATGGAACAAAAAAAGCAAATTTTGATTTTGTAATTGAACACTATGAAGAATATGAGAAATAAGTCTTTCGACAATCATAATCCCATCAAATCTAAATTTAGTCGTTAAAAATAATAATGAATAACTTTAGTTAAATGTAGATCATATAAGATCAAATGTAATATTTGAATCCATTTGTACAATGGGGACAGTGGGATGTGAAATAAATATGACAAATATAGGTACTGTTCTAATATTTATGATTTTGAATTTATATTAAATTTCAATAAAAATTTATTTGAAATTCTAATTTTGAAATTACTTTAAAATAAAACTATGGTTTAATTTCATATACAATATTTATTGGTGTATCTATAGCTCTTTTAAATTGTGAAAAGCCACTTTTCTTTACAATATCTCTTATTCTTTCTTCTCCTGCCTGCGCACCTAATGCTGGACCATTAAAAGCTAATGAATTTGGTACACATATTAATGTAGATGCAGCATAAAATGTTTTAGATATTGGATTAATATTATCTTCAAGTTTATTTTGAGCATAAGGTTCAACTATCATACATACTCCTTCATCTTTGTTGATTGCATCTAATATATGAGCCAATGCACCTTGTGGATCTCCCATATCATGAAGACAATCAAAGAGTGTTATAAAGTTATAATTAGTGCCTGGAAATTCGGATGCTGAAAATACCTCAAATTTTACATTATTTAAATCCTCTTGTTTTGCAAGATTATTTGCTTTTTCAATTGATTCTTTATGGAAATCAAATCCTATAAATTCAGAGTTTGGAAAAGCTTTTGCCATTAGTATTGTACTTATTCCATAACCACATCCTACATCTGCTACCTTAATACCTCCTTGTTTAAGTTTTTCTTGAATCTTTCCATTTTCTAGTGATGGAATCCATATATTTAATAAGTTACCTATATAGCCTGCTTTAAAGAATTCTGCAAAGCCATCTGCCATACAAGGATGATGGTCTAACCAAGAAAAAGTTCTTTCATTTTTGAACATTTTTATAAATTCTTCTTCATCTTTAAAGTACGATTTTATTGCTTTAAATGCACCCTGAATATAGATAGGGCTATTAGAATCAGATAATGCTAGTGCATGTTCAGGAGGTAAAAAGTATTTCATTGTCGAAGGATCATATTCTATATACCCGCTGGTTACTTGATTTCCTAGCCATTCTTTAACTAATCTTTCATTAGTTCCAGTTTTTTTGGCAAGTTCTTGAAAAGTAATGTATTTGTTTTCCTCTGTCATCGCTTTATATAGTCCAAGTCTTTCTCCTAGGATAACTAGCATAGCAGTAGAGCTTCCAGCAATATCTTGTATGGCTTTATTCATGAATTCTTGTATTTTAGAT
The DNA here is from genome assembly GCA_036376955.1 of Nitrososphaeraceae archaeon. Classification (GTDB taxonomy): domain Archaea; phylum Thermoproteota; class Nitrososphaeria; order Nitrososphaerales; family Nitrososphaeraceae; genus TH1177. The sequence continues at coordinate 2,085 of DASUZI010000179.1, read as the reverse complement.
TCATTGATATTATCATTTAACTTTTGATTCATGGTATTAGTTAGATATTGTTAATTTAAATATTGTTATTATAAAATTATTATTTAGTCATTTTTATATATTTTGTGATGTATAAGACAAGCTTATCCAAAAGATAGATAGACAAATAATTAAATACAATAAACAAAAGAATAAAAAATTGTTAAATCTATATCTATTTATTTTATTTATTCTACTATCTTGTTAATTTATTGATTTCATTATTGTCTTCTTCCAAACAAACTTCTATTGGAGTTGGATGTGAAACAATATCAAATACTGGTGATCTCTTTTGTGCAGTTTTACCAATCCTTGTAGTTTTTTCTTTTGGTGTATCCGCTTTGATCTTAAATGTCGCTTTTATCTTTTCATAGCAATTTCTTTTATTTTCATCTAATTCGAGAATACCATGTTAATTCAAGTCTCAAGAAAGGAATGTTTCCACTTCATCTATCTTTATTCCTTGAGCTGCTGCATGATAAATAAGACTTGTAATCAAGCAACCATCCAGTGCTGCAGATAGATATTCTACAGGATTTGCCCCATGATCTATAAGTTAGTTATTCTTTATTTATATCTAATAGAACTCTTCCCTCTCTTTTCTTGTCAATAAGAGCTTCAATCGCTTGATCAATCTTTTCAAGATTAAATCTTTTCCAAACTTTAATTTTTAAGGGGTCACCAATTGTATTAGAATAGGATAGAAATTCTATTAATTCTCTGAATTCTTCTCTATTTCCTCCATTAGATCCAATTAACTTTATCTGTTTTGAATATAATTCCTGTATATTTAACTCTACATTACTTCCAGTCATTGTTCCAAAAGAAATCCATCTGCCATTAATTCCAATGGAAGAAAAGCTGTCTTTCCATGTATCTTTACCGAGAGAACTTATTACAACATCTGCCATTTTTCCATTAGTTATTTCTTTAACTTTGTCTATAATATGATTATAATCTGTAATTAGATAATCTGCACCATACTCGTCTTTAATCCACTTTTTCGAAGAAACTGCAATAACTTTAGATGCCATTCTCTTACCTAATTGTACTGCAATCATACCCGTATTGCCAGATGCCCCAAAAATAAGCAATGAGTCATTAATCTTCAATTGTACCTCCTTTAAAGCATGAAATGCTGTTAATCCTGCTACTGGCAAACTTACAGATGTATTCCAATCAATATTATCGGGAATTCTAAATACATTTCTTTCCGGAATGGAAACATATTCTGAAAATCCTCCATTATTAACAACACTTATTATTCCACCAGTTCTGCAAAGCATTTCTTTACCACTAATACACATGTCACAAGTATTATCAAAAACTCTATTATAGATGGTAACTCTGTCTCCTTCCTTTATGGTTCTCACATGAGAACCTATCTTTTCAACTATTCCTGCAAATTCCGCCCCAGGAACATGGGGAAGAGGATTTACTGGTAGTTCTGATGTTGGAGGCGCCTTTTGTTTTAGTTGTTGTTGGTCTTCTTCCTTTTGTTGTTGTTGTATTGTTCTATAACCTGAAATCACATAATAATCAATAGGATTTACTCCTGCTGTTATAACTTTAATTAAAACATCATAATCTAGAACTTTTGGATTTTGCACATTATCTTTGATTTGGAGATTATCAAATCCTTGCTTCTCAAAAATGACCGCTCTCACAATTCATAATATAAATTATAAAATTTAAAGATTATAAAAAATTTCTATTCTCATTCTGTTATAATCAAAAAAATAAGCATTGAGTTATGCATAAGAAATCTAAGATTTGTATATTATAAAGTTTTTATTTTTGCGTGAATCCAATTTGAGAACGCATATCTCAATGGACGAGTGGAATGTGAAATAAAATTTGACGCAAAAATGGATTTCTTTAGTATGGTATATTCAAATATAAAATTAGTTTCATATAATTTGTTTCTAAATGAGTGAAGTCTGAATATTTGATAAACAGGACTTGCTAATTATTGAGCAATAAGAGTAATTAATTAAGTTAATAATTAAATATTATTAGTGTACTCTTAATATTATCTTGGATTTCCAAAACTAAATAACTAGTTCT
>DASUZI010000178.1:0-2214 GCA_036376955.1 Nitrososphaeraceae archaeon | reverse complement strand
GATGCAAAATATTATGATATAGGATACAAATGTAAAGAAGAAATATTAAAAGAAAGTGATTTAGAAGAAGAAAATTTTAATATATTTGACATGTCATCGTGTAAGAATGATGAAAGTAAAAGCAAAGACTCTTTAGAAATAGAAATAATTGACCATTATACCATATCTAAAATAAGTTAACTTTACCAAAACTAATTTTAAAAGTAAAATTGTTATTTAAACTTAACTAAATACCATATGTAATAAAATTATTATATGAACGTTATAATATTCAAATAAAGAATTTTTTCCTTTATAATATAAGTGGGATATAGAAAAAAAATAACACTTACATTTATTTGTGATTGACACACCATCCCTGTCATTATCTTACATTAATTATTGTATTATATTACAAAATAATATTGTAATTAAAATATGTTTCACTCTTGGATACAATTGAAGCGAATATGAAAATATTGAGATAGGTTATAAAATCCAAAATATGAAATTTCCATGTTATATAAAGAAAATACAAAGAGGAGGAGGAAAGAGTTGAATAAAATGAAATAAGAGTTTCTATCATTATAAATTAGGTAATAGATAGAAAATGAATGATTTTTAAATCTATTCTATCTCTTTATATTTTCTCGATCTAGTTATTGTGTTTCTTCTGCAGCCATTCCTATTGCTTCTTCTGCCAATTGAAGTTGATTGAGAACTTCTTCTGTATCTCCTTTTTCAAGTGCTGTTTTTGCATTTTTTATATGTTCCGATACAAATGTTGTAGGACAGCCAGTAGCAAAGCTTTGTTGAACAGATAGTACTACTGTAGATAGTGCTAAAATGATTCCTAATAAACCGAAGTTTATTATATTTTTCGTATTTTTCATTACTTACTCTTGTTTTTTTCTTAGTATATTAATATTATAGTAATTTAGTTATCATAGTTATTTTGTAAACAACTAATAGGTTCCTTACTTAGAATACTAATTTATTAATATGATATAATATTGTATAATAATACTAGCTATATTCAATTCAGACTATTATCTCTGGAAACCTTATTGTAAATTACTTAACAGACATGTTTTAGGACAAATATATTTATTATTTTATTTGTAAAACTATTTATTTCATCTGTGACTATTAAAGAATGCAATTCAGAAATATTAAAATACACAACATTATGTATATTAGATAATAAAAAAATTGGAAAATATTCTATATTAAAGCCTTAAAAAATTATTTATAGATAAAGAAATAGTAGACGGTCATAACAGCCTATTAGTTGATAGAACTTATCTTTTTGTTGTAATAGTCTCCTTTTGCAGGTTTTTAACATCATATAATCTTTGTAACATCATTGCCAATGGTATTACAAATGCTTGTTGTGCTATTTTTGTAACAACATCCCTATAATCTATGGCATACTCCTTAATGATCAAATCCGTACCTGGTATTGGAATTCCTGTCATTGTTCTAAAATAGTAAACAACCAGTATTGCTATAGTACCTATCAAAAGTACATAGTATGGGATTACATTATTAGGTTTGACAAATATAAATATTGTAGTAACTACATACCCTATTGCTACTAACGCAAAAAATATACCTTCTGAAAGCTGTCTTGTACTTTTATTTACCATTTGTTGTTCTGAGGACTTTTCTGATTCATGAAATTCGAGTAATGAATGTTCCGCATATACTATGACGTTAGGAATCATTAACGCAACAAATATTATTGATAAGATTTTTATTTGTTTATTATCCTTAAATATTGTAATTGTCACATTGCCTAATAGTAAACTTAGTATATTAATATTAGAGTAATTATGTTATATTAGTCTATAATAGAGTTATTGTTACTAGTTAATTATGTTACAAAAAATACTTACAAGAAATAGCAATAAAAAATATAAGAAATTATAATAGTTCGATAAAATTTAAAATTTATCTATAACAACTTACAATAATTTAGGAAATTAATATAAAACCTTACAAAACCAAAAATATTTTGTTTATATTTAATATACTTATAATAGCAGAAAATGACATAAATTAAAATAATCAGAGAAATATCAAGATAAAATATTTTTGAGAAATGTCGTTACAGAGAGACTATATTCATATAGAAATATTTACAAGGAATATTTCATGATTACCAGAAGTATAATCTTCCCAAATTACATAGATATTGTTATCAGAAATAGCGATAGATGGACATTCAGAAAT
>DASUZI010000177.1:0-5928 GCA_036376955.1 Nitrososphaeraceae archaeon | reverse complement strand
GATCAATTGGCATATTAGTACACCAATGTTTTTTTTTATAATTATTTATATATTTCTGTATATTTGTAATATGATGATTAATATTTTATTAATAAGATTCAGTATTTTATTTAATTTTTGTAAAATTTTAGAATTCAAAATTTTTCTCACATGTTATTGTTATTAATTTAAATATTTATTTTTCTTAAGTGGAGATTAATTTTTAATACAATTATGACAGATTTGGTTTTACTTTAATATAGGATATTTTATTATCTGTATGAACTAATGAGTCATTATAGCGAAGAACAAACGTTTTAAAAAAATTTCTCTTTACTGGAACTTTAAGCTTCTATCATAACATGAATCTATTATTAAGAGCTAAAATCATCTTGTTAGCTTCTGTAGCTCTTAAATCGTATCGATTAATTGGGTAAAATAGATGTCTAAAATAAGACACTTTTTTCTTATACAATATTTAATCTTATTTTAGAGGGAGTATCCGATACTTCAACGTGCAAAATATGTTCAATACTGTTTTAATATTTTAGTTGATATTTGGATTGACATTTATCAATCAATTAATAGAATTGGTATGTAAAAATAATGTTTTAACATAAATTGTATTACACTCACCTTATAAATAGAGACAGCAACAAATATTTTAAATATGAAGTAGAGAAAATGATCTGATGCTATATCTAATAATAGTATGTCAATTAGTGAGATTAGAGTATATAAATAAATAGATTAAAGAGTTATATTCATTTGTTTTCAAGAATTAGTCTACTCAATTCTATTCCAACCATGATCTAATTTCAATGATTATCTCTAACATATAATCCATATTAGCAATATTTAATTGTTATTTTTGATTATTTTAGTTTGTTAAATTCAAACAAACCTGTCCCTTTATTTTTGAGTCGATCTTTGCTAATTGCGTTGTGAAAAAATTTCTTGTTATCCAAAAAACATTATTTTTGTCAATATTGTTAAGAAACTTTTACAAGAAATATATTATTCTACTCTAGAAGTGATATGAGTAATGTCTTATCCTTGTTTAGAAGTTGTTTGTGGTAATTGCGGGACCACGATTAATCGAATGATAAATCTAAAATCAATAAGAGATAGTATTCGTCCTTCAAGTGGAAGATGCAATAAATGTGGAATTTCACTAAACCCAACTGATTTCTCATTGAATACTGTAAAACAATAAATAACAATTTGTATATATATCCCATTTATTTTTATCCTAAAAATCACCAATAAAAAAATTTTTTTTATATATTACACTTTTTAAGAATATATGATGATTTCATTTATTAATTATTGCGATTAAGTAACTCAAAATAAGACAAATACCTACTATTCTAGAGAAGGTTATTGTGTATGAAATTGCTTTTACTAAATCTTCTATATTGTCGTAATTTTTCAATTTTTTAGCTGATCGAATAGCAAATATTAATGAGCTAAAAGTTAAGATTGAATATATTGGTAAATATTGCATTATTATTCCAATCGATATTAAAGAATAAATTAAGATAATTAGCAATGGAAATATTTGTGCGGATTTATTTTTACCGATTAAGATAACTAACGTTTTTCTTCCTTTTTCTTTGTCAGCGGCAAAATCAGGAAAGGCTGCTATATATAAAACAATAGAAGATAATAATCCAATTATTATTCCTAAATAAACAATTGGTAAATCGACGATACCAGACTGTACGAAAGACGTACCAATTACAATCATTGTACCTTTAACTGCAACCAGTGTTTCTGCTAAACCAATATTTACAATAGTAGTAGAGTAAAAATAAATCGATAAAATAGCTACTGCTAATATAATTGCAATTAGTAATCCACTTTGGAAAATAAAGTATCCGCCTATCGCTATTCCTATTACCATAGAAAGAAATCCTGCTTTGTAGACTATATTCGGCTCAAGTTTTTTTTCAGGAAGCACTCCTGTTCCTCCACTAAATTTAGTTCTTTTAGTGGTTGTATCAATTCCTCTTTTATAATCCCAATAATCATTAAATATATCTACGCTAGCATGTAAAAATATAACGCCAACATATGTCAGTAGTGCATCAATTATATTGAAAATGTTGTAAGTTAGGTAGCTATATAGAATACCATTGGTAATAGCTATAATTGAGGCCAAAAAAAATTTAATCCTTATAATTCTTAGCCAGACTAAAACTCTCATCTAAAAACTAAGATCAAGTTTTCTATTAATTGTTTATCTTATTAGTAATATGCATTATAAATCAGGTACATTTTCTACTAATGTTTAGTATTTGAACTGTGGATTTAGGGAATAGAATTAGCTTTAAATCCCCTCCCATTTCTGCTCGTCACTAAAATAGGGTTATAACTTCACTTGTGGCTGTAAATATAAAAATTAGTGAAAATATATAAATTATCTTGTGTCGATCTCACACATAATTTATGTCTATACTCTTTACAGTAGATCAAGCAAATACTATTTTACCAAAAGTGAAAAAACGATTTGATGAGATTTTATTCTGTAAAAATAATGTAATTGATATTCAAGAAGAGTTACAGAATCTGTCAGACTCCAATTGTTCTTTTGAAAAATTCATAACAAAAAAACAAGAACTTAATCATGCTGTTACATCTCTATATAGCATGATTCAGAAGTTAGAAGATATGGGAGTAATGATAAAAAGTGTGGATGAAGGTTTACTCGATTTTCCATCAATCCGTTATGATGAAGAGATATGGTTATGTTGGAAATTTGGAGAAAATCAAGTAAAATTTTGGCATGGAAAAGAGGAGGGTTTTATGGGTAGAAAACCTATTCCTCAAGAAGGTTTCGAATATGTTGACGATTTTGCTGACTTGAGATAGTTTTTGAATAATATTTTTCATATTTTCTTAAATGTAGCTTCCAAATATAGATACTTGTGGCGTATTTTAAAGCTATTAACATATGATTTGAAAATATATTTAATAAAATAGCATCTTCAATTGTATTTTATTTACATATATAGATATACAATTCAATATAATAAAATATATCGAGTAGTATTTATCAATCAATGCAGATTATTCAAAATGAAAGAGATTTATTTCAACATCATGCTCAATATAGCTCATTTAATATTTCGATATCTGCGTTGAAAAAGGCCATAAAATCTGTTGATCCCTATTTATTAATAAAAAGAGCTGTTAATATCAAAGATAACAAAGCGCTAACGATTAAAGATGTTAACCAAACCCAATACTTTTATGATTTAAATGACTATGATTCTTTTCATATTTTTGGTGCAGGTAAAGCAACAGCAAGAATGGCTAAAGCTTTAATGGAAAACTTAAATAAAGAAATTTCCTCTGGAGCGATAGTTATACCATATAATGAAAAGATATTGCCTAAAAAACTAATAGTAACAGAAGGTGGTCATCCAATTCCTGATGAAAATAGCCTACTAGGAACCGAATTGATAATTGAGCTATTGAAAAAAATTCAAACTAAATCTTTAATATTTGTACTTATATCTGGAGGGTCCTCTTCATTACTCTGTTCTCCGTTAGAAGGCTTAGATCTTAAATCAAAACAAGTGATAACAAAGCTATTGTTAAAGTCCGGAGCATCGATAAATGAAATTAATACAGTTAGAAAACATTTATCAAAAATCAAAGGAGGTAGACTTCCGAAATATGTGAATGGAAAAGGGAAAATAATAACTCTCATTTTATCAGATGTTGTAGGTGATGACATTAGTATTATAGGTTCAGGGCCTACAGTAGGAGATAATACAACCTTTTCAAATTCTATAGACATATTGAAAAAGTATGATATTTGGAATATACGTAATCATGAAAATGCTGTAGAGATCTCAAATGTCAAGAAAGTATTAAAAGATGGAAAAAAAGGAATTATCGAAGAAACACCATCAAATCATCATAAAATTTACCAAGAAGTTAGTAATATTGTGATTGGAAATAATGAAGTTGCATGTAAAAGCGCGATAAATGAATTATTCAAATTTGGAATAAAAACATGCTATTTAGGCTCCTGCATAAATTCTGAAGCAAAAGTTTTTGGAAGGGAATTAGCAACATTGCTCACTTCATCTCAAACTAGATCTGTTAATCATAATGACAAAAAGCAGTCTTTTGCATATGTAATGGGAGGAGAGACTGTGGTATATCTTTCTTCATCTGGTAATTCGAAGCATAACGTAGAGGGAAAAGGAGGAAGAAATCAAGAAGCAATAATTTCAGCTATCAATTATCTTCACGATATTAAAAATTTAGATGATTTCACGATAATCTGTTCTGGAACCGATGGAATAGATGGGAATTCTGAATCTGCCGGAGGTTTAGTGTCTCCCTCAACACTAGAATCTATAAAAAGGTCAAAAATTAATATAAATTTCTTTTTGAATAATCATGACAGTGAAACTTTATTAAAAAAAGTTAATTCCAGTATAATTACAGGTAGAACTGGTACAAATGTCAATGATATAGCAATAATTTGTAAAATAACGTAATATTTAGGGACTTTATAATAATAAGCATTAATAGCTTAGAGATCTGCTAAATCATTCAATTAAATAAATAATAAGAGTAAATAATTATTATGGTTATTAAAATACTTTAATTAAATAAGTAGGGCATCAAAAAAACTTATATTAAGATTTGATGAAAAACTTAATAGTAAATGATTCACAATTTGATTTTCATGTATCAATTACTCTCTCTTATAGAAATTTGTCCAGAATATATTTTCTCCAGTGAATTATCATATCTTTCGAGTATTAAACCACCATAGATATCTATATCCTTTACAATAGCATAATATTTTTTCACACCATCTTGGTAAACAATTATTTTTTTCCCAAGTGTATCAAAATATTGTTTGTAAATGCCAATAATTCTTGAATCATATTTATCATATTTTAATAATAATAAATATAATTCTATTTTTTCTAATATTTGTTTCATAAGAAGGAAACGGTCAATTGCCCTTCCTTTAATTTCGTTTTGAATAGATGTTACTTTCCTAGACAATATACTGTTAGAAGCATGGGAAAAGTTAAATTTTGAATTATCAATATCAATATTAATTCCTATTCCAATCACCACATAGTCATTATCACTATTATTGATACTCGAATCTATTAAAATTCCTGCGAGTTTTTTGTTGTTGAATAAAACATCGTTAGGCCATTGTATAGAGGTTTTTAACATTGAAATTCTATTAATAGATTCACAAACAGAAATAGCTGAAATTACCGATATCATGTTAAATTTCGTAAATTCAATTCTCGGTTTAATAATTAATGACATCCATAACCCGCCTATTGGAGAAAACCATTTTTTCTTACCTCGTCCTCTTCCTTCATCTTGTTGATCAGCAATAATGACGGTTCCCTCTTCATTCTTAATATCATTTTCAGCTAATGTTATAGCGAGTAGCTGGGTTGATTTTAATTTTTTATAATGATAAATTCGTTTACCAATAACATGGTTTTGTAAGCCTAATTCGATTCTGTTGTAATTTTCTTCCATATCCTTGTATTAAAATTACTAGATAAAGTATTTTTTAATGATTTGGTAAGCACAACTCAAAACGCATAAAACTCGAAAATACATTTAATATCCATTTTAATAATCAATAATTACTTGATGAATTCTAAAATCTAAGTTTTGCGGTTAACAAATTATATTCTGTAGTTTATGCATTGCACAAATATGCCAAACAAAATCAGCTTAGGTGAAAGCATAAAATACTTTATATTTACATACAAGAATTCTGAACCGTATTCCTAATAAAGTGAATTTCGGATCATTTTAATTCTTTCCTACAAATCTTATTAATATAATTATTAGGAAAGAATTGGAAATACGTGTTTTTTTTAAACTTTTTTAGGTGCTCTATTAGGGGTCAAATATAGAAGAATTGAATGGAGAAAATTG
>DASUZI010000176.1:0-3273 GCA_036376955.1 Nitrososphaeraceae archaeon | reverse complement strand
GTTTCTGTAATGATTATTGCATGTCCATGTGCTTTAGGTATTGCTACTCCTGCTGCTCTTATGATGGGTGCAGGAAAAGGTGCAGAGAATGGTATTTTGTATAAAGGAGGGGAACATATAGAGATAGCAAATAAAGTTAATGCTATTATTTTTGATAAAACTGGTACACTAACTGTAGGAAAACCATCTGTAACTGACATAGTATCTTTAACAGACATTGGAGAACAAGAATTACTAAGACTTGCAGCAATAGCAGAATCAGGTTCAGAACATCCTTTAGCACAGGCAGTAATCAGAAAAGCTAAAGAAAATGGTACTCCAATAACTAACCCAGATTCATTTGAAGCAGTTTCGGGATATGGTCTCAAGGCAACATATTCAAATCATACAATTATGATTGGCAATAGAAAAATGATGGAAGATAACCAGATTGCAGTTACTGAAAGTATGGATACAAAACTCTCTGTATTTGAAAATGAAGGCAAGACTGCTGTATTAGTTTCCCTAGATAACACTCTTTCAGGAATAATTGCTATATCTGATACAATAAAAGAAAATGCCAAGGATGCAATTAAAGCTTTGAAGTCCAAAGGAATAGAAGTAATAATGCTTACCGGAGATAATGAGAGAACTGCAAACGCAGTAGCATCACAGCTTAATATTGATAGAGTAATTGCAGAGGTACTTCCCCATCAAAAGGAAGAAGTAGTAGCTAAATTAAAAACGCAAGAAGGTAAAGTTGTGGCAATGGTTGGAGATGGGATTAATGATGCACCAGCATTGGCAAGAGCAGATTTGGGAATTGCAATAGGCTCTGGAACCGATGTTGCAAAAGAGACTGGGGGAATTATACTAATAAAAGACGATATAAGAGATGTAGTAACTGCATTAGATTTAGGTAAAAGAACTGTTTCAAAGATAAAACAGAATCTGTTCTGGGCATTTGCATATAATACTGGTTTAATACCTATAGCAGCGGGAGCCTTAGTGCCTATTCTTGGATTAGGGGTATTTGGCTGGCTACCAATCCTTGCAGGATTAGCCATGGCAATGAGCTCTGTAACCGTAGTTACGAACTCTTTACTGCTTGGAAAATACAAGCCGAAAAACAATATTATTCCTTAATTTTTTTTGAAAAAGAATTATTCAATTTAACATTTTTATACGTATATACAAATAATAATACATAATATGGACATATTAACAATTTGTAAGTGAAATAGAAAAATACAAAAAGAAAGCTCCTAATTTTTTTTATAACGCAATATTTCAAATAAATAAAAATAATATATTATTACTCTACTAAATAAAAAATGTTATAAATAATAGAAGTATAATAATAAATTCTAAAAAAATAAGAAATATTTGGAACTCTTACATTCTTTTTTTACCATATTCTATTTAATCATAAGTATCATATGATTCATATTCATATCCATTTTCATCATAGTTATTTTCTTCAGGGTATCCATTTCCATAGTTATTTTCTTCAGGGTATCCATTTCCATAGTTATCATATGGCCTATCGTTATAACCGTACATGTCCTTCTCTCCAATAATTACTGTACTTTGTTCCTGTGGGTCTAATGCTCTGATATCTACAACGCAAACTGCGAAATTTGTACTGTTCATTGCATCTTCAACATATTCTAATTGGAATGATGCTGCAGCTCTATAATCTGTGCCAGGAGTGAAGACTAAACTCTGGTTAAAGTTACCTCCTGTTACTGATTTGGGAAGGTTTTTTAATATCGCCTCATTATGTTTAACAAATATTTCACCAGGTGACTTATGTGTAAGGTCTGCTACAGCAAGATTAAATCCTCCCATAGGATTAACCCCACATAGTTCATCCGTTCCTAATATTACATAGTGATTATGAATGACAGGGTCTGCAGGACTTTGTTGCAATTCACTATCTGCAATTGGAAGTTCAGGATGTGAAGTCGTTGCAATCACATTTTGTCTGCCTAGTTCATCTACTGTTATAATTCCATATCCCCAATTAATTCCAGGATTGTGTTGTGGAATATCGCCTTGTGCTTTGAAAATTATGTCTGTTATTATTTTATCATTTATGTCTATTATTGCTTTTTTTAGATTTAAAAAATCTCCTTGGTTCGGAAATGCAGAGGCAGCCAGTGGTGAAAAAATCATTCCGACTACAAAGAGAGACAGTACTACAAATATCGATTTATTCGACATATGTACTACTTTTGTATAACCTTTTTATATGTGACGTATTATAATAACTAATTATTATTATATCACAGCATATTATAAAAAAAATAGTGATACTAACTAAGCTAAATAAAAAATATTATTTAACTAATTTTCTAAATATAACAAAATAAACTAAAATATTAACATAATTGCCTTATTACTAATGTTATATATTAAAATTCATTATATATTCTTCAATGATTAAACCTATAACATTGTTAAAAATTTAGTATTTCCATGTTTACAATTAAAATTTATCCTGATTTAAACCTCATCAATTTTTTTATTAATATACTAAAATAAAACATAAATATTATCCATAATATCAAATATAGACTCCTCTTTTAAACCCGCTATCCGTATTGCTCCTTCATTGATATTTCTATAGGATTCAATACTGTGAATAACTCTAAAAATAAGTTTGAATAATAATAGCTAATCCAATATAATGCTAGACCATACTAACTTTTATTTGTAAATAATATGAATAGTATTTTACTATAGTTATCTTAACTTTTCTTGTGGTATTAATACAAAAATAAGTAAATTGCATTTCTAATAATGTGGGAAATAGGAGTAGGACAGAAATAGTGGGAAATATATTGGAAGCTGCAAATGGAGGAACATCCAAAACAAAAATAATGTATACAGCTTTTCTAAGTTTTGGGCAATTAAAAGAATATCTTTCTATATTAATAGAAAACAATCTCATAGAATATCTGGATGGGGATAATAAGTTCAAGACTACAGAAAAAGGATTAAACTTTCTCAAAATGCATAACCAAATTGAAGAATTATTACAAGCTACTACAATTAAAAATGATTAATTAATTTAATAATTTTTGATAGACTAAAACTTTAAAACTTTTATAAAAAATAAGTTTCTAACATTAAAATCTAAATATTATGCAGTTGAACCCTACTACATGGAGGGCTCTACTCCGGACTGGCCAGTACTTTTCTCGGGTGCACCTAAATTTATTCATAATTTACTAACTCTCGCAAGTTTGTGGGAGAAAATACAAGAATAATAGAATCTTTAACCTTTTT
>DASUZI010000175.1:0-3030 GCA_036376955.1 Nitrososphaeraceae archaeon | reverse complement strand
ATTCCTATTGATATTTCTGGAAGGCAAATTGCAATAGAAGGTCTTATAGTACCATCGTTCCTAAATGATGGTAATCAGCAACCTACATTCACAGTTCGTATCTTTGATAAAAAAACTAATGAAACTATAAGTGATATTAATCTTAGAATAATTATAAATTTTAAGAATCAGACTATAATAGACCAACAATTTCATTCATTAGATGGAATCGTTTCTGCAAACCTTATTCCTTCAGCGGATTCCGTTACTCATCAAGTAATGAATAAAGAACAAGAACATTTATCTAAAAACGATATAGTCCAAGTAAGCTTAGCAAATCCAGCTATAATTAAAAGTAAACTTCTCTCTGACGGTGGATTATACGATATAACAATTATCATTGAAAAAACAAGTAAAGGAATCAAATTAGACTCCGATAAAAAAATTAACTTATTTATAAGTATAGGAAAAACTTTTCCTTTTGTAATACAAAAATCTGTAAATAGTACAAATAATAACAATAATGATAACGGTAACATTACTTTACAAGTTAAAACTTTTTACGATGAGATCCAAGATTTTTCCTTTAATAAAGAAAATGCAAAAATTTCATTTAAAATGCCTTTTAAGTGGGATTTAAATTATGTAAGTCAGATTCTTACTTTACACGAGGAGATATTAGTCCCAAAATCGTATACTCCGTTATCTACAGTTTCATCGTTTAAAGGTACTCTTAACGGCATGAAAATTCCAACAAATACAATATTAATCGATGATTTTTCTGATAAAAATAACAGAATTATACATATTGTCATTACGACTTTTAAATTAAAAGATATCACTAAGCAAATTATAGAAGAAGGAGGAAGTTCATTTGCCATTTTTGAATTGGAACCTATTAAAACAGTATAATGGTATCACTTATACTGTTATTATACTACCATTTTAACTTCCTCTAGCACAATAAGGTGAAAATCATTCTTTGCGTACTGTTTAATACTATTCAATAATTGTAGGTTGTAATGTCAGTAAAGATACAACTAACTATTATTTTACTTACAAATCACCCATAAAAAATCTAAATTATTATATATAAGTTGTATTCTTTGTTTATTAATTTGAAATCTCTAACTAGATCAATTCTTTTAGGACTAAATGTTTTATTGGTCCTTACAATAACAACTACTGTTTATAATTCTCAATTTCTTTCGAATAATAACAGTATAATTGTATACGCACAAAGTATGGGAATGTCTCCTATGAGTGGAATGGGTATGGAACCACAACAACCAGGTCCAGGACAATATGCTGGAGGAACAATTTCCAGTATTCAAAATGAAAATGGTGCACCCGCTTGGATATTATCTGGCCAATGGAAAGGTGCTTTAACTAATACCGATGAATCAAGTCAAGGTTTATCGACCTCAAATCTTAGTAATGATACTAATGGTAACCTTCCAACCGCTAATTTTGAGGCAGAATTCGATATGGTTATGTTAAATGGATCTGCATTACATAAACATAGTATCTATAACTTTACACTTGCCGACATTATGAAGATAGATGATAAATATTATCAGGTTAATGGAACTGCTACCGTAACCATGAAGGATGCTCCTGTCAATGATGTTCCACTTAGTGTAAAGATACTGAATGATAACGTCATAAGTATTTGGATTGATCCAACTAAAGTAAATAACCACTTTGGAAATACTCCGATCTTCGGACTGATTCAACAAAATATAGTGATAAAGAAATAGTGCAAATTGTTGTTAATATGAAATAATCGTATTAACAACTAGTACTACTATTAGCACTAGTATTATCTTTTTTATGTTCTTTTTGTTTCATCATTATTGAAAATTAAATTTATCATCTAAGAATGAGATGATGATCTAAATTTCGGAAGATTTTTTTATTATGTAATAATATCAACTACCAACCAACAACATAACCATCTCAACTCTCTAGATTTATTATTGTAGTAATAAAATATCTATTAATACCAAAGTTCTTTCCTCGAGAAATTCTCTAATTTTGAATTTTTTAATTATGCAGTTATATTATGAGGATTAAATTTAAAGTTAAGTCTTATCAACCGACTTATGACAAATTTATTTTAAAGAAGAATAAACCAATGATTTGACGGCGTATTTTAATATAGATTTACATTTCTAAATGATATTAATTCTTAAAATTACTTTACTAATTCTTTCTTTATAATTGCATTAAATTTAAATATTTTCTAGTAGAATATAATAGCACAGTGTTGCACAATAAAACACAGATAAACCTAATGGAAGAAATTAAAAATGAAACCTAACTGGGTATGTTCGAATTGTGGAATGTGGTCATCTAGAAAATTTAGTGTAAAACGCCATATAACAAACCAGCATAGCGGGAATGCATTCTTAGTTCCTTATATTGATTATTTAGTTGGAAGACAATCAGGATTTTATCCTCCTTCGGCTCAGCCTCAGTATCAATATAGAGAGAAAAAAAGTAATTTTGATACATTTTGGGAGGAATTTTGGAAGGAAAGGGCAAGAAAAGCTGCAAACGGAAATTGGAATTCACAAATTTGAACACATGTAATCTATTATGAAGAATGTCACTCTTTTGCAGATAATACTAATCGATTGAGTCACATCTTTATTTCTTTAAAATGGTCTAGTTACATTAGAACATAGAATAGTAACTATATGAAAGTAAAATATAGTTTTTAAGATTATAAGATTTGTTAAAGATTTATAACTTATTTAAAATTAAATAAAAGAACTTGAAAAAATTCGAAGAAATTTGAATAAGTTATACTAAAAAGCAATCTTGCTACTACTTTAGAACTAGATAGACTAAGTCAATCTTTGAACATTACTCTAAACAATTAATATGAAAACCAAATAATCAAATTATTATAATGGGAAAGAATAGATATCATGCTTTATACCTACTGACTGGTTGATTGGTAAACTCAGACTCCTCCTCGCCTACTAAGAGAAATCCATTAAATATTTCTTACAAATGGATAGCATTAGGAAATACCACGCTTGG
>DASUZI010000174.1:0-3774 GCA_036376955.1 Nitrososphaeraceae archaeon | reverse complement strand
GTAGTATTAGACTTCCAGCAATGATAACGATTCTGAAAACAGAACCAAAAATAGCCATTGGTACCAATATGCTAATTTCTTCAGTAATAGGTATTTCAGGATTTATCAGTCATATTACGATTATTTTATGATAAAGAAGATAATCAGCTAATTCATATTTATTTTTGGAAAAGACTCATCCATAAGATAGTTATATCATTGTTTATATATTTTAGTAACGAATAATATTATAGAATACAATGACAAAAGGAGGAGCCAAAAAAAGTGTCATTGATAATAATATTATAGATGATGCTGCTATTGCTGATTCTCCTATTTTACTAACACAATATAGCTCTGAGGCTTCGCAATTAATTAAATCATTTACAAAATATATATCATTTGTTGTAATAATACTAATTTTAATTGCATCTATTATAACCTTTGATTTAATTAGGTTATCAGGATTTTTTACCAATGTATTAATTGATACAATAATTGATACAATAATAGTTGCTATATCTATTCTACTCATAATATTTATTATTTTCACAATACTTCCAGCACTGAGATACCATAAAATATTAGATAAATGGTCAAATCTATTTGGAAATAATTCAATTAGAACTGGCATACTTCTTTCACTCAACAAGAAGAATAAAGAAGAAATTTTGAAAGCATTATCAAAAAATATTGAGAAGATTGCATCTCCATTGCAATATTATCTTTCAAAATCAGGAGATGGTATAGAATTTTATGATATTAATGTTAATGATGTCATCTTTGATATTCTTATTGATAAATCGACAATTAAACCAAATATAAATTCTGACTCATTAAAAAATATTATTCAAGACTATGGAAATATATTAATCAAACTCACAGAGGGTACTATTGATAAAAATCTTACCCAAAGTGTTATAAAATCATTGCAAAAGTATAGAAAGGAAGGAAACAAAATTGGATTAGCAATGATAATTGGAGAAAGTATTACTAATGAAAGCTCTTACTTAATTGATAAAATAAAAGATAAAACCATTAGCAAAAGTCTAATCTTAATAGAAAAACCTACTATTAATAATAATTTGGTTTCTACTTCTGATTTAAAGAATCTAAACAATATATTAACTCAATAAGTAGGTTTTAGTCATTCATCTCCTCTTTATTTATAGTTAAAACAAAATTTCTTTTCCATTTTATATATACATTCATTACTATATTAAATGAAGGGATTTGGAAAAAAAGGTAATATACTAAAATTATCTTTATATATGATTATACTTATTCATTTAAAGTTATGAGATAGTATATAAATTATAAAAATATATTATTCTAATGAATTATCATCACAGGACAATCGGCGTTTTCTGAAATTTTTCTTGAAACACTACCCAATGCTTTAATTTTTGAAATTTTGTTCAATCGTTGACTACCGACAATAATAAGATTTACTTTGTTATCTGATGCAAATTTAAGAATCTGTTCACTAAGAGGTTGTTCGTCTGTTAATACACTTGTATTGAATTTTATATTTTCTTTTTCTAGTACAGGATTTATTTTTTCTTTTGCCATTTTTAACCAACCTTCCTTTAATTTCTTGGCAATACTTCTTCTTGATTCTGCTATCCATTGTCTCTCATTGCCCAAAATTAGTGACGGTGGAATAGGAATATGTTCTATTACATGTAATATATAAAGTTCAGCATTAAATGCTTTGGCAAATTCTTTAGATTTCTCAAGTGCCTTATCTGAGATTTTTGTGCCATCATGGGGAAGTAATATTTTACGAGTCAAAAGAGTTTCTTTGCTCCTCTTCCACTTTTTCAATTATTTTATCATATTCTTGATTTTTGTTCATCTATTAAAATAACAATAAACACATAGATAAGAATAGGACTTTACAAATGTAAATAAAAATAACTACTAATACCTAAATATTAGGGAGTATTATGCCTTTACAGCTAGATAATAATGACATTGCAATTATAAAATCACTTTTAAAAGACGGAAGGAAATCATTTAGGCAAATATCCAGAGAAACAGGAATAACCACCCCTACAGTTAAGGCAAGATTTGAAAGATTAGTAAATATAGGTTTTATTAAAGGAGTTCTTCCAGTATTTGACTTTGGCAAAGTTAATAATACAAAAGAAATCATTCAAATACAAAATATTAATTAAGACAATGCAAAAGAAAAAGAGGATTTTGATAAAAATGGTCATAATAACAAATTTGAAGAAGAAATAAACAAAATAGAAAAGAAAATTACAACTGGACTTGCTATAAACCTTGTATGCGAATACTGTCATGGACCAATTTTTGGACAACCTAGAGTTTTAAGATTTGCAAACATGGAACGCTTTTTTTGTTGTAATTCTTGTAAAACTGGCTATAGTGAAAAATATAAGGGAAGAATAGAATCATTAAAAAAAAGATATGAAGGTAAATCTGAAATAGAAATTTAGAATCTTTGATTTAGTATCGATTTACCTTAATATCCATATTTTGATGGATTTTGTTCTAATTGTTGTTTGCATAGAGATGAGCAAAGATAGATTTTGTTTCCTTTAATTTTAGAAGTGTGTATTACAGTCTTCTCATCTACATTCATAATACATACTGGGTCTTTTGCCATAAGAAGTATATAGATAAGTACATATATAACAATAAAACTTTACATTTGTAAAGTTATAATATTATTAATGATATTAATCTAATTCTAGATTAAGATGCAGAAAGGTAATCAACAACACTCATCAGGACATAGGATGCCTGCTGAAATATCGAAAAAAATATTCGTGTTCTTAAATAATATCTGTTCTTACAGGCACTTCTTATAGAACTTGCCATAGGTATAGTATCTTGTATATGTATTTTATTATTAGAAACTTATTTTGAAGTATTTTGAAAATTAAGAGATGCTAATTACTTAATATGTTAAGAAGTGAGCATCATTATCACAATGGGGCCAATGGTTTCTGTTGCGATATTGGTTCTAAAAATAGACCCAAATTATTATCAATTATTCTGATCTCTAAACTTTTCGATATAATTAATTGAATTGAAAGACAATCAAGAAATATCTATTATTATCTATATAGAAAATTTTTCTAAAATTTAAATTTTTATATTACTAAAATTTTTTATTTTTTGATTGGTTCGTTCAGATGGAAGTTTTATCATTACATGGTTTTTAGGGATTTACTGGAAAAAATAAAAAGTATTATTTGGGTAGATTATTTAGGTGGCCTAAAACTACTCCAAAACCTGCATCTTCTACCAAGTTAAATGGTGCTCTGTAATTGAACAAATTTTGAAGAACTAGTAATCCTGATTGAACTTCAATTATATCATCTTGATTAGCATTCTTTAACTGTGGAACAAGGCCAACAAACATCAAGTTTGCAGTCTTAAGATGTTCTTGAGCGGATTGATATGCACCTTGATCTACTAATTTTCCTTCACCTACTCCTTTTGCTTGGTCTATCAAGGTTTGATTAACTTGAATTGGTGTATGTTCTGACTCAATATATTGTGCGCCAATAGCATTTGCATATGCTTTTAATGCTTCAGTTACGTGAGTAGATACTTCTTGAACAGATCCTTGTGAATCTTGTTGTTGTGCTAATGCATAGTAGTTCTGTTGCAACATTGGTGCTAATGTCATAGAAAATGATAACACTAGAACAGAAAAAAGAGTTACAAATGTTTTTGTGGATTGTTTCATTAAGATAAAGATATTATGTAATTATATTAAAATACTAATGGAACTTAGTTATAGTCTATTACGTTATC
>DASUZI010000173.1:0-16453 GCA_036376955.1 Nitrososphaeraceae archaeon | reverse complement strand
TATTTATTTTAATACAATTACTATTAAAATTTTATATCAATAGTTGTTAAACTCGTATTATACAGAGCAAATGCTCCCTTAATGATCTTTTCTCAAAATTATCCCTCTAACAATATCATTGTTATCAATTTTAATCCCGTTATCTTCAAATTTAACATAGTAGAATTAAAGTTGTAACCTAAATCAATGAGAATTTCATCCTATCTACTATATATCATAAGACCAAATGAATTTCTTGGTCTCGATAAATATCATAAAAGGTCTTTGATTTATCATAATACTTTACTAAATTGTTTAGTTATTGTATTTTTTTAAAATATGTTCGAGTTGAAATGGTTTATTCCCATTATTGATCAAATTATAATATTATTTGATTATCTATTTTATTATATAATAAACCAAAAATATAGGTCAAATGCATTCTCACATGAATATTTTGAAACTATAGATTACTTTTAGAGTGATAAATTGGGGTAAATCATTTGATGAGTTATAATATTCCATTACAGCTATAACGCAAATTAGTATAGATGTTTCGATCGATAAAAATATGGGCTATGGATTATATTATTTATAATAATTAGATACTAATTAAAAGTCACATATCTGAATAATATAAACAAAGTGGAAAATTGATACTACCGTTTTTTAATCTGTATTTTAACTAAAAAAAGTGGTGGACTAGCATCTAACGTTTCTGTCACTGTAAATTCGTAGAATTTCGTCGTTTTATTGTTGGTGCTACACTATTCTCTTCAATTATTTGATTATACAAACTGATATGATTGCGTGCAATATTATACCATTTTAGCTTTTCTTTAAATAAAATTACATTCTTAGCATAATATTCATAGTTGTTGTTGAGAGTGACAAGAGCCTTGGAAAATGCTTCAGGATTTCTTTTTACTGTTATACCTAATCCCTTTGAAGAAAACTCTCTAAAGAATTCTAGATCTGCAGCTATGAATGGCAATCCATGTGCCAATCCGTCAAACATAACACCGGAACCTGAACTCACTTTATATGGTAAAATAACTGCATCCGCTGCGTAAAATAAAAGCGAAAGATCACTGTCGTTTAAAAATCCCTTATGTAAGTCAATTATTTCATTTTGGTGAATAGTAGATATCTTTGGAATATAATTTTCGGTATTATAATGATTCTTTGAAGAATTCATTACGACAGTCCAATCGATAGGAATATCCATTTTGTCTAGTATGTCCCATCCTTTGGTATTTGTTCTAAATCCTAAGGCTAAAATAATTCTATTAGTGTGAGAGAGAGAAAACTTTGTTCTAGCTTTTGCTTTAATAGTAGGGTCAAATGTTATTATTGGTTCAGAGCCATGATAAATTATATCACCTCCACCGACTTTGTCTTTCATATATTGTGAAAAAACTATTCCTCTTTTACTCTTTTTTATTTTATCAGTATTTAAATTGTTAAAAGACTTATAGTTTAAAAGATGTGTCCAATATTGCAAAAGTTTCTGGATATAGATTTTTACTTTCCACTTTTCATTTATATTTTTAGTAGTTACAATATTCATCCATTGTTTCAAATCAAATGCGGTATGAAAGGTTGTCACTATTGGTATTTTACATAAATCGTAAAATAAATCGATATTAGTGTTTGTCTTTTTTGGATTTAATCTATCTAATTTGAGTCCATATAACCCATGTTCAAATTGAATGTGTACAATATCTGGTTTTGCTTCATTAACTAATTTCAATAATACAGAATAATTCTTGGTATTATTTGGAGAAATTCCAAAAAAATCACCATCTCCATTTTCGTTTGAAAGAACTTGGACTTGTAGACCAAGTTTCTTTAGTTCACGTGTGAGATTTGCGGTATAACGTCCAACTCCTCCATACATAGGAGGATACTCAGTTGAAACCATCAATATTTTCAACGATGTAGTCTGCTTTGGTGACTCAGGTTTTAATGAATTCAACATATATTTACCTCATTATTTATATAATAAAAGAGATTATATTTCATTTTTTTCATCTGTACTTATATAATATACAACCTACTACTTTAAGATTAGTTAACATCTAACGTGAACAGTATTTTGTAATCATTTCTCTGATGAACAGTAGATGAGATTATCTCTATCTTTGAAAATATTTTTAAGTTAAATTGCTAATTGATTGCAAATTCTTATTTCTCTGGAGATTTTAGTCTTAGATAGTTGCCAGAGTTAACCTCCATTTACTTTATCTTTGTTTTACAGAATGACTTTATTATAATATAAAAACAAAATGGAAATGTTTAGGTTATATATAATTATGAAATCGTTACTAAAACGATAGTAAAATTTTATTATCATTCTACTTTTTCTCGAAATCAGAATAACAATCTTTTTTTACCGTCGTAGTTAAACTCTTATGGATTATAATGAGTGATCAACCACATAATAATGATCCAAATGACACATGTTTTTATTGTTCACATATCTACTCGGTTCACTTCATAAACGATACAACTTCTTTTGAACGCAATGAGGTTAGTGACACACATGCAGGATGTAATTATATTACTCCTGCTGGAAAATCTTGTATTTGTCCTGGATTTAGGAGCTCGAATAAAAGTTAATCAATAATCCTATTTGCGATAAAAAGTTTGAATGAAGATAACTTATTTTATCTCTAACAGTTTTGTTATAATCGAGCATATTTTTAGAAATGGTAGGGTATTAATTTAAGGGGAGAGAATTAGCTATAGTATTCTTATTCTAATCTAAAATTGTTAAGTTCATTAAAAGTAGAAATCCACTTTTAGTGGTTGTATGCTCCCTATATTTGTACCCAGGGCTTCACCCTACTAAATAAATTTATTGCACTGCCACCATTCAAGGAACAATAAAAAGTTGTGTTGCTATGTGGAATTGAATTCAATGATTTGGTTATACATTATATATTAAACAGAGAAGAATTTCGCTTAATAATTGATTAAACTTGCTATTAAGATGAGAGTCAGAATTCCTGGATATGGATTTGTATAGAATCATTAAATCGATCTGTGCTTCGATTCTATATTTCAGAATAGATAACATGTTTGTTGCAGAGAATTTATTAGAACATTCGTTGAGAAATATACTGTAGATTCTAATGAAGACACAAGATATCCACTATCATGAAATATCTGGAGATTGAAATACTATATACATTACTTTTGATAAGAGTTTGATAGAAAGATTCAATCAATATAGACAATGTTTTATTTCTATGTATAGTTGTAACATCACCAACTAGTAATGATTTTATTTTTGAGTTTTATGGAGGTGAAATTACCTTAACTTAAGAGCCATTAAAGTAATCTTATATCTATATTTCTTAAAATTCAAATCCTATTATTTGAGCAATTTGAAAAACTGGTATTTAAAAAGATATAATTTGTTTTTGCTTCATTAGTAATATTAAAAATCACCAAAACCTCCACCATCAAACCCCTCAAAGCCTGCATCGCCTCCACTGCTAGTATCCATTTCACTTGCTCCAATATCACTATTATCAGTTGTTGCACCACTATCTTCTGTTCCAGCTGTTGTCTGATCGACTTGACCTTCAGTTACTGCACTCTCTGCAGGATTCATTGCCATTCCCATAAACGACATCATAGAGGCAAAAAACACCATGTTCATAATTCCTGAAAATAACATCATTGGAATCCACATTCTGTTAGAATCCATAAAACCCTGTACTTGAGATTTATCTCCAGTTTCATATAGCTGTTGAAGTCGGTCTGATTTTTCAGATAATTCTTGTTTTTTTGTATTAAGGATTTTGACTCCTATATCGGCTATATCAAATTCTATTTTCTTATTACCAAAGAAGCCTCTCTTTTCATTTTTTATTAATATTTTTTGGGCAAGCAAATCATTTACTATTAACTCAACTTCATCCTTAGATAATTTTGTAACTTTGGAAATACTATCTATTTTTTTCATACCTCTTGCGACTGCATCTAATACCATAAAGTGATTTGGGCTTTCATTGAACTTTCGATTGAAAGACATTTATTATTATTTTAGTAAAAAGACTATTTAAATTGAATGTTAATTTTATAATATAATAATTGTTAACAAAATAAAAATAAATTAATATTTTTTGTTCTCCTCTTCTATTTTTTTTATCATAATATTTAAGCTGTTATTTATAGAACTGCTAATTATTATTTTAGTAATTTGTAATTTTTTTTATCATATGTTGTCAAGATTTGGATAGGATTTCCTCTGAACAAATTTCAGATTAAGAAATAAAATTAACATTTTTCCTATTTATCTCTTATTTTATTACTTCTTTAGGATTTTAATTTCATTTGCGATTGATTCCAAATTTTTATTATTGGGTTTGAATGAATGAGGTATTATTGTCAAGCTTGCGAAATTGGAGAATTTTGAACATATTACCATTTCAATATCCATTAACAAGAGATCTACATCTCCAAACCTTTTCCTCCCATCCAATTCAACGTGAACTTCTCCATGAAATGACATACCTATGGGACGGATTAAAATTGATTTTACATTTATAATTTCATCGCTGAATCTTTCCATGATTAATTTTTTTAGTTTATCTGACATATGTGAGTCTTCACACGAATCCACCAATATAGAAGAAGATTTTTTTAATGACAAATAAGATACAGAGAACATATAAACAGCAATTATCATTCCACCAATCGCATCCATTTGTAGAATTCCTAATTGTGTAGAAATCATTACACTAAAGAAACCAATAATAGATGCTGATGCATCCCTTATAGAATTTTTAGCATCTTTCTTAAAAGAAAAGATATTATACTTCTTGGCGAAATTTCGCATCTGAAAAGATCTTTGTAAAGATATAAAACCTGCAATGGCCAAAATTACCATGGTAACAAGTGGTTGTTTAATTTCATGATGATTTAAAAATGCTTGATAGGAATTATAAAATATTACTGCTCCGATTATTATCATACCAATAGCAGCCAACAAAGAGGCAAAACTTTCTACTTTCTGGTATCCGTATGGAAATTTATTATTTGGTGGCCTATGAGCAACTCGCAAGCCAAGTAATACTATAAAGGATACCATTATATAATAAAATGTATTTACACCGTCTGCTATTATGACTATACTACCACCCAAGTACCCAACTATTAATTCTGAGATTCCTATAAATAACAATGCAATTATCGAAATTTTTGTTATTAACTTAGCTGAGTTTAAATTATCTGTACTATTTTTCCGGCGGACTTTTTTAGTAATGGTTAAATTATTACTTTGTATAGATTGTTCATTGTTTAATTTTTTTTTCGATGCTACTAGACTACCATCAGTTATCATGCTTCTGATATCTGTAGCGTAATAACTATCCAACTATTTTGTTAATATTCTATGAATTTAATAATATTTAAAGGCTTAGGTTTTCATTTGTTCTCCAATTCAAAAGAAATTTAATATAAGAAAAGATTTTCTAAGTAGAGAATTTACTATTATTTTATGAAGATATTCCATTGGTAATAAAGATATAGTAGTTATATAGGGAAGGAATACATTTAAAAAACAAAGATGAAATATAGGGTCAAAAGCGCAAACAATAACGATACTATCCAAATAATTAAGTATTTTGTGATCTCTTTTTCGTAGAAATCAAGACATAATCATACGCGAAACCAATAGCATTCAATCAAATAAAACGGTATATTAAACTTATAATGGTTATTTCAATATACATATATGAAATTAATAAATAATATTTAAATAGGTATTGGAAAATGTTACAACGTGTAACCACATAATAATATTAATCGAGAGAATAATTCATCATAATTATAAGTCAAAAGATTTGAAGTATTTATATTAATAAGATTTTTATGTTGATTGAAACTATTAATGAGTTAATTAACTAAATCATATTTAATAGCTAGTTAATCTAATTCTTTAATAGTAACTCGTTGAATTAATTTACATTTAGGATTAGTTTTTATTTCTATCCACTTGGTTATAGGTAGGACTATGTGAACTAATGAACAAGTTTCCAAAATAATTAATTCACTTGTAATTAGTTGAATGAGATTTTCAAGAATAGGATTATGACCAACCAATAATACCATATAAATATTATTGGATACTTCACTAATTACATTTATGTAATCTATTGGACTTGTTTCATAGAGCAATTCTGATACATAAATAGTTTCATTATAACCTATATATTCTGCTAATAAGGTAGAAGTATCTTTTGTTCTCTTGGCACTTGAACTAATAATCAAGTCAGGAAGTAATTTTGTATTTTTTAAGAATTTACCAATTTGATAAACATTATATTTTCCAGTTGCGCTGAGTGGCCGTAGGCTATCAGACACAGTAGGATCATTCCAACTTGTTTTACCGTGACGAAGGAGTAATAAAGCCTTCATGAGAGTCATTACCTGTTATTAAATAAATTTGTACATAAAAACAGTATCCTTTATTATTACTAGAAATAATCGATTTCTCATCTAATATTAAAATCTAATTTAATTTGGCTCCATTTCTGTTTGCAATGTTAGAGCTTAACTTCAAAAAAATATTAAATTAGACTTGTTTAGGCTCAGTTAAGTTTACAACCAAAGGACTTGTATATTCAATTTTTCTATCCATGAAATCTTCCGAATTTAGCAAAATTTCTCATTCATTCATCAAATTTTCTTAAATTAACAGTGCTACAAAAACGTGATCTTTATTATTTCATATCTCATTAATAATGGTATATTCTTGGAAAATGAAAAAATAGTTAGGATACCAATAAATAATGGTTCGAGAGAAAAAATAGAAGGAATTTTAACTATTCCTAAATCTTCAAAAAGTTTAGTAATCTTTGCTCATGGGAGTGGTAGTGGAAGATATAGTCCCAGGAACCAATATGTATCTCGAGTTTTAACTAAGGATGGTCTTTCAACCTTATTAGTAGATCTTTTAACCGAAATAGAAGAAAGAAAAGATTTTGTGACGAAAGAATATGGATTTAATATACCACTTTTAGGGGATAGATTAATTGCTGTCACCGACTGGGTGCTAGATCAAAATAATCAATTAAATAACCTCAATAATACAATAGGTTATTTTGGAGCTAGTACAGGATCAGCAGCAGCTTTAATCGCTGCTGACAAAAGATATAACAACATAAGTGCTCTAGTTTCGAGAGGCGGTAGAGTAGACCTAGCTTCAAAATATACTTCGCTTAGACAAATCAAATGCCCAGTTTTATTTTTGGTTGGGGAAAATGATCATCCTGTCATTGATTGGAATCGACAAATTATAGATAAGCAATTGATAAATGTAGACAAGAAAAAATTAATAATTATCCCTCAATCCAGTCATTTGTTTGAAGAACCAGGAAAATTAGATGAGGTAGCAAAATATGCTAGTGGTTGGTTTAGGTGCTATTTTCAAATAAAGGAAAAAATTGATACTAATAAATTTAAAAATGATGATTGATTTGTATATAACCTTATTACCTAATATTATTCATTAACTATAAAATTTTGAATTAAAAGGTTTTGTATAGAGATAAGTATAATAATCTTAAAAAAAAGTATCTTTCTATGTGTTCTCCAAGAGATTTTGGGAGATACTCACTCCATTAAATCTAATAACGATATAATTAGATTTATAAATTGTTTATGAAGTCACGTCTTCTTTAATTTGATAATTACATAATCAATTATTTTTTCTTTGGACAATTTTTCCATTTTTAATATAGACTTATATAATATGTGTTCAAGAAATGATCCATATTCTGAGGTAATGGCTTTCAGGTGAATATACCGATTTTTAATATAGTACTCTGATAGAGGTTCGTATACTAATGAACCGATATTTATTATCTCAATAATTTCAAATTTTTCACTTTTTAATATTTTTAGTATATCATTCAGGACATAATGTTCTGAGGCCCAAGTAAAAGAAAGAATTCCTAGTTTAACTAAATTTTTGAGAGGGTTGAATAGTTTAGTGATAACTGGTATTGCAATAACAAAAATGCCATCTCTTTTTAATATATAGTTGACTTCTTGAACGAATTCAGTTAACGGTTTAAAGTGTTGAGCAGATTCTAAAGCTATTAGTCTATCTATCGATTGTTTATTAAATGGTAACTTAATAGCGGTACTGTTTAATAGATAAATATCATTTAAATTTTTACTTGAATTTTTTTGGAAAGGATATTGTTTCTTTATGTTATTTGCGAAATTAAGATGATGATGATTAATATTAATACAATAAATTTCTAATAGCGGATATTCATTTTTCCAAAATATCGCGGGTGAAGATAAACCGCTTCCAACATCTACAAGTGCTTTACCTGAATCAAGATCTGCTAATTTCCCTGTTATTTTACATAAATTCTCTTGTGCTTCTGATGGGTTATCAATGCCGTCTGGCCAATATCCAAAATTAAGCATATTACTTCCTGTTGTAATAGACATTAGCGGTGATAGAAAACTATACAAATTAATGACATCTCGTTGATTACGTCGAACGCCCCATAATAAAGCATTAAATGGATTAATTAATATCACAATAATAAATAAAATTCAAACAATTAAAACTAATATTTGTTTTTATAATCAACGGTATCATTTATCTAAAATATTTATTTATTCCTATTCAATATTCTTACCTTATGGCTAGCTCATTGATTTTCTTTCTGCTTAGATGATGTATTGTTTTTTTGAAACTTTCAAGAATAATTATAAGAATACTGCATAAGAGATAGGGTGACTTCGAAGTGTAAGATAAAACAAAATATTAAGCATATTTAACATATCGATATTATTATAATTGTAAGTAACAAAAAAATTTATTATTTTCTAATAAAAATAAATTAAAAAGAAAATGTATATCCACCGGCATGTGATTTAGTTGGATTAAAAATATTACAAAATTTATCATTTGAGAAGGATGTGATAGTTAGAATCAACTATCAGTATAATTGAATACATAGAGGTTGTTATGATGACTATCCTCGTAAACAATAATGATAATCATTATCTATAAAATTTTATCGGTATAAACTATAACCAAAAAATAAACTTCATCCAATACATAAGTAGTATTGGTCTTGTTAATATAATCAGGTTTCAATATTCAATCAAATTCTTTTTAAAAAATATAAGAAAAGAATTTTGTACTAGTATTGTTTAATTTATCTGGTTTATGGAACTCCTTTGATAACAGTACTGTTTATTGGTACTAAAGCCTTTTCTTTTAAAACTTTATTGAGTATATTTAGATCAAATATATTAGATAAATCAGGTTGTGTATCTCCTAGAAACCCTAATTTAAAAGCATCATCTGCTGATTTATAAAGTGACTGTTGAATAGGATCATAAGTAAATTCCAACCTTGTCAGTGATTGTTGTAATACATCTTCTGCTATTGTCTGTCCAGTAAGTTTTTTCAATTCTGTATTAAACGTTTTAATTGCTTCTTGTTTATTGTCATTTATCCATTGTGTTTCCTCGATGTTGGCTTTAAGTAAATTTTCAATAACATCTGGATTTTGCTTTAAATAGTCTGTTCGGACAAGGATCAAGCCGGTAACAAATTTCCCATCAGGCCATAAATCACGTTCATCCAAAAATAATTTACCATTCGCATCCTTAATCAATCGTTCTCCCCACGGTTCAGGAACCCAAGCTCCATCAATGTCTTTTTTCAAAAATAATGTTAATATATCTGAATTTTTTGCTGGTAATATATGCACATTCCCTTGATTTTCTACTGTCTTATATCCGTGTTCTAATAAGTAATTTCTCAAGGCTACATCTTGCGTATTACCCAATTGAGGTGATCCAAATTTTTTATTTGCAAAATCCGAAGGAGAATTAATTCCGGAATCACTTCTTATTACAAAGACGGCTCCACCACTAGTAGCACCTGATATTATTCTTACATCCTTTCCTTCTGATATTACATAACCATTAATTGCAGGGTTTGGGCCTACATAAGTAGCATCAACTTGTTTTGCAAACAGTGCCTCTATAGCGGAAGGGCCTGCATTGAATATAAAGGGCTTAATTTCTACGTTAGCCCCTAAGACTTTTTGAAAATCTCCATTTCCGATACCTATAACAGCTTGGGCATGATTTATGTTAGGAAAATATCCTATTTTTAATACTTTCTTTTCTTCTGTTTGAGAAAATGACTGTTGTGCTGCAGTAAAAATAATCGTAATTCCTAAAATAGTTGCTATGATTATACTCGTAGCTGAATTATATTTTTTATTCATAGGATAATTTGAGTAAGTCGATATAATAATGCTCTTAAATATGAATAATTTAATGAATATATGTATTTTTTTCCAACTATTAACAATTAAAATCATAATAAATTAATTATAATAATTTAGAAGTCGATCATTAATACGGAAATAATAATGAGATCATATCGTAATAGAACTAGGTTCATATATTTTTTTTCTAGCATCCTTAGGATCTAAAATCTCAACTATCGCCCGTTGACGTTTTAGTTCGCCTATTGATGCTTGTACGGTTCTTCTAGGTAGCTCGCTAATTTGCATTAATTCAGTCTGATCAATGGGATGGAATGATTTAATTATAAAAAAAATAAATTTTACTGCGGGTCCGCCTGAGAGATTTCTAAAATTATAATTATTTTGCTGATCAAAAGATATTTCCAATTTTGAAAAAACTTTTCTTCTACTCCATTCTATTATACCAACTTGAAAAGGATCTATTAAACCTAAATTTACCCTTTCTCCAAATTTTGAAATTAAATTTATCTGTAGTGACTCCCTATCTGTTTCAAAAATAAAATTATTTTGAGAATATGTTGATATCAAAGAAGA
This sequence comes from Nitrososphaeraceae archaeon, assembly GCA_036376955.1. Taxonomy (GTDB): domain Archaea; phylum Thermoproteota; class Nitrososphaeria; order Nitrososphaerales; family Nitrososphaeraceae; genus TH1177. Next base: position 5,609 of record DASUZI010000173.1, on the reverse strand, counting down.
TATAAATCTCCAATTAGTACTTTTATTAAAAATACTTAGATCAAATTTTTGGTCTATTTCTAAAATTACCTTTGTTTTGCTAATTTTAAGTAGATCTCCAATTCTTTCCAAAATTTTGTCATTATATATATTATTACCCAAATTTTTTTTGTTAAATTTCCATTGTAATTCTAAATTAAACGAACTTGAAATGTCTGAAATGAATTGATTGTCCTCAAAATTATTTTTCATATCTACTTCTACTTCTAATATGTTAAATCCGAATGATAAAATCTCACGAAGATATTCATTTAAAGTATTATTTGCTAGTGCGTAATTTGTAACTTTACTATCAATTGCTACTGCGATATTATGTTCATGGTAAAATTTTATTCTTCTATCGAGTTCCGTTGGAGAGTATAATAGTAAACATGATTGAGGTATTTTTACTGAATCAACAAATGAAACTATATTTTTAAAATTCTCAATATCTAATGGTTGTATTTTATCTATAATGGATGTAATACCCTCATAACGTGGTTTTGCATTATCTGTACGATCTAATGTGAGCATTTTGTTAAGCAAACATTATGGAATTAATTAATTCGATATTAATGAATTATTAAACATGTAAAAAAATAATAATATGTGAAAAATAGGCATATAATATGTATACAAGTAAGCATAAACAATATAAGAAAATAGTTATGGAAGTATTATACTATTTTTGTAATTATTAGAACTTTTGCATGATAGAATAATAAATAAACATACTATTAATTTTAAATGGTCTTGATATGAATTGTATAATAGAATGTAAATATTTAAGAGACAGAACCACTCATAGTATTATTCTTCAATTTGTATGCAAATTTTACCCATAATCTTAGTATTAAGCACATTTAAGACCAATTAAATATAATATATCGCCGCTATATGATATGATGCAATTCAAAAATCAATCTTCTTCACATCAGAAAGTATTCTTGAGTTTAAAGAATGTTTCTAAGAAATATGCTCAACGAAATTCCGAATCCAATACAGTTTTAGAAAATATCAATATTCAAATTTTAGATGGTGAGATTGTTACAATTTTAGGAAAATCCGGGTGTGGTAAATCAACCCTTCTTAATTTAATTGCAGGATTTGAAAATTCTTTTGGTGGCGAAATTTTACTTAATGGAAAACCTGTAAAAGATATAAGCCCAGAACGTATAATGATGTTTCAAGAATCAGCTCTTTTTCCTTGGCTTACTGCTTTTCAAAATGTTGAATTTGCATTAAAAATGGCAAAAGTTCCCAAATATCAACGAGAAAAACAAGCAAAGCATTATTTAAAGACTGTAGGTTTATCTGATTATTCAAATTCTTATATTCATCAACTTTCGGGCGGAATGAAACAACGAGTATCTTTAGCTAGAGCTTTATCATTAAATCCTAAAATTTTGCTGATGGATGAACCATTTGCAGCCTTAGATATAACAATTAAAAAAACCTTATACAAGGAACTTTTGAACCTACATAAAAAAACTAGAAAAACTATACTATTTGTTACTCATAATATAAATGAGGCTGTGTTACTAGGAGATAGAGTTATTGTAATGTCTCCTAGACTCTATGGTATAAAGAAAGAATATGCTATCGATATCCCTAAGGATCAAAGAGATGATAATCTGTCAATCAAAAATATAATAAACCAGATTACAGCTGATCTTTACGATAACGCTTAACTGTAAGGTCTGAAAAGTTTGGAAACACAGATAAAAAGTAATTCGAAAAAAGTAAGCTTAAGCAATAAACTAGTAAATAAGATACTAAACAAGGACACATTAAGTTTAGTTATTTTCATCAGTGTATTCCTAGCAGTATGGCAATTAGTTTACATGGCAGAAGTTTTACCAAAGTTATCTCTTCCTTCCCCACTTGCAGTAGGTCAAACCATTACAGAATTGGTGTTGGATTTCACTTTAGTTAAAGGTACAGCCTTCACATTATGGCGATTGTTTCTAGGATTTCTAATATCACTTACACTTGGATTGATTATAGGATTGCTCATGATTAAATTTCAGCAATTTGGTAAGACCATGAGTTCATTTGCTGTAGGACTCCAATCCTTTCCGAGTATTGCTTGGATTCCATTTGCAATATTATTGATAGGATTCAATGATTCCGGAATACTTTTTGTGGTTGTGATGAGTTGTGTGTTTTCGGTAATGCTCTCGACTTATTCTGGGCTTAGGAATGTCCCACCGATCTATATTCGAGCAGCCCGAAATATGGGAGCAAAAGGTTTTACACTCTTCAGATATGTATTGATTCCAGCTGCTACTCCTACTTTAATAATGGGAATGAGGCAGGCTTGGTCATTCGCTTGGCATGCTCTAATTGGAGCTGAAATGTTAATTACTACTTTGGTAGGACTAGGATATATACTATCAGTAGGAAGAGAATTCTCTAATATGAGTCAAATTATAGCTACAATGATTGTAATTTTTACGATAGGTTTGATATTTGACAGAGTAGTTTTTATAAAAATTGAAGAAAAAATTCGAGATAGATGGGGTTTAGATCAGCAAAAAATTGACTAAATGTATCCAAATATCATCTTAATAAATTAAATAGTAGGAAATTTGACTTTACTTATTGATATAATAGAGTCGAATCTGTCAAAAAGAATAATTACTGTAGAGATTTAATCGAGGTACAATCATATTCTAGTAGCATAGAATAATCCTATTCCAATAATAAAGGAGGTGCTAGTAGTATTTTTCTTAAATTACTACAACCATTTTATTGTTGAGATTCATGTAAAAATAATATTTAAATAAATATAAATTAATGAACAATTATTTCTAACTTATCGCTATTTTATCAAAATTTAGTTTATTTTTTTTGCAGTTTGGACATTGACTAAGTTTAAATAAGTTCATTAAAATAGTGGCAAACCAAAAACATGCATCACATAATACAAATCTGCAATTCTTTTTGTCGTAATATTGTTTATTTACAGTTATATTGGATTGAGCAGTTCTTCCCTGTTTATCGTCAAGATGTTCTTCTACCCATTGTGTATCAACAATAACCTCTGGATGTACATATTTAGTTTTCGTAATTTGTGCCATAATATTAATTGTAATGTAAGATATATTATTGCTAGGATATACGTAATTTTTTTAAATTATGTGTAAAATAAGTAGGCTTTATTCCTTACAATTTCAGATAATTTAGCTTGAAAAAATATAAGAGGCTTTATCTAATAGTCTAAAAGGGGTATTGAAATTTATTTTAATTGTTTTTTCTTTTTACACATTCCAATATTTTTGCATAACATAATGTAGGAACATAAGATAATAATTAATAGCTTAGATACAAATATCATATTACAAGTAAATTAAAATATAATCCATACAAATTCTATTAAAAATTGTTAAAATTAATTAGTTCCATTAATCATTAATGTTTAATTCTTATTGAATAATAAATATACTATTTTTATTGAGAATTGAAAATAGATTAATAAATAACTTTACCAATAATTACTATTTTGTACTAATAATACATATATTCCGCAAAAATAGCATATTTGACTTAAATTATATTAGTATTGAATTATTCATGAAATATTGAACATTCAGACATCAAAACTACAATTAGATAAATGGATGAAAGAAATGATACAAGTAGAAGAACATCTTAGGAAAATATCTTTACCTTATCATAAATATTTTATTAGCTGTTCATCATGTAAATGGAAAGTCTCCTATTCAGAATCCTCTGAGTATTTTATCATCAATAATAATATCAGTTGTCATAATTGCAAGGAAGGAAGAATAACATTAAAATATTCAAGTATGTAAAGTTATGATATTATTTATTGAATTGTGAATTGTGACCTAATAAGATAAATAAGATTTTCTCTTATTTATTTTAAAAGCGATTTAATTTAGAAAAATAATTAATTAAGATCCCTACTACCACTATAATATCTCATTACTCACAATTAACTTGTAAAATAGCCATTTCCTAAAATTAATTTGGAAATATACTTGAATATACTAATAAATATTTTATATAATGTAATTCATTAAAATTATATATCTAAAAAAATATATGTTTATAAATTATTTAAACAAATCAATAGGTTCAAATCGAACCATCATTAGTAAGATGATAGACCTTCCTTCTAACATCATCTAGACTATTTGTTTCATATATTAAGCCTTGTTCTTTCAAATCATCTATTGAAGCCTGAACGGTTCTTCTAGCTAGATTTGATAGATGGATTAATTCGCTTTGCTCAATTGGACTTTTATTTTGTAGAATAAAATAAATAAACTTTGTAGCGGGTCCTCCTTCTGCACCTTTCTTTGCAGTAGATATACTAAAGCTTGCTTTTGACAGAAATCCCCTTCTTAATGATTCGATTGATGCAACATTTTCTATTTTTATTTCTGCTAAATTGACCCTCTCTCCAAATTCTGCTATCAATGCAGCCTGTTGGACTTCTAATGGAGCTTCGAATATGATATTATCAGGAGAAATATTTGACGTAATAGCGCCTAGAACATTCCATTTGATATTGCCTTTTTCATCATAAATGCCAACACTATAACCTAAATTTGCTTCTATAATAACCTGGTCTTTGGTAATATTCAAAGCTTCATTGATTTTATTAATTGTCATTTCTGTGGTCAATTGCCTCCTTGGATCTTTTTTTCCTATTTTCCAGTGATGTGCTAATCCGTGAGATCCTATTATCTTAGAAATCTTTTTCTTTTGTTCTTCATTTATTTGAAGATTGTTCTCTCCTATTTCAATGATATCAAATCCTAGTGACGCTGTTTCTTTTACAAATTGTTCAAACACATTTTCTGTAATTGCATATTCTGTCAGTGTACTGCCTGTAGATACTAAAACATTATTTTCATGATAAAATTTGATCCTCTCAATTAATTGTTCTTCTGGTATTAAGAGAGGATAGGCCCCGTATATCTTGACAATATCTATCATTGGAGAAATAATAGAAAAGTTTTCTTTATCAAATCCTTGGAATTTATCTATTATGTATGTAATTCCTTGATGTCTTGGTTTTTTATAGTCAACCCTTTTATCGGACAATTGATCGAGCAAGTTATGATAGATTAAATGTTTTACCTATATTGACATTTTGATATATTCATATTTTCTTCGACAAATATTAATTACGAACAAAAGTTTCATATAATATGTAAATTTTGCATATTATTTAATATAAAAATTAATTATTCCTTCTTAAGTTGAGTTGAACTTTAGGTAATTTATATTTGTTCTTAATATTTCCTTAAGAATAAGGGATTATTTGCTATAATAATCCCATAATCTATTATAACAAATTAGGTTTTTGACGTATTCATAACTATATCATTTTTCAATTCGGTTTCCAATAAGATTGCCCCATTCAGTCCATGATCCATCATAATTTTTAACGTTCGGATAACCTAACAGATACTTTAATACAAACCATGTATGTGAAGAGCGTTCACCAATTCTACAGTATGTTATAATATCTTTATCTTTTGTAACTTCTTGATCCTCATATAATTTACGTATTTCTTCTACGGTTTTAAATGTCCCATCTTCTGCTATTACCT
>DASUZI010000172.1:0-9321 GCA_036376955.1 Nitrososphaeraceae archaeon | reverse complement strand
TTTCCTCTTTACCATAATAATGTCTCGGCGAACGGGACCGAAACCCGGTACACCATTTGTTACAGAAGGTGATGTATATTGAGTTGTCTTTCTATAAAAGAATTTATTCATTCTTCAACTTTTGGACAAATTTCCCAATAGACGTATTCTATTCTTTACTAACATTTTGTTTTGCTAATTTTGTACATACTTCTAAATGATTATGCTCTTCTTTCAATATCTTTCTAACCTGAGTTCCAATTTCCTTCTTTTTACTTTTTTTGCAACAGACGTAAGAACTTCATAATGAGTAACCTCAGCACCTTCAGCTAAACATAAGAATTCTAAAGCCTCTTGTGTATCAGGTTCTTCACCTAGATAGGTTTCCATCATTTTGGATGCCTTTTGTAAAGTTTCTTCAGAAACAGAATTAATATTCGCAACGTCAAATCCTTCATTTGCGGCAATTTCTTCAATTAGTTCTTCCATTTCTCTTTGTTGTTTGTTTGCTTCATCTTTCATAGCCATTAATTTTTTTTCATGTTCTGCTTTTAACAATCCTTTTGATTTTAGTTCCTCTACAGCTTTTTGAGCTGCTTTTTCTAGACCAATTGCTTCACCGATTTTTTGTTCTATTAATTCTTTTTCGACCATTTATATTTTCATTCTTAATATTACAATAAAGTTAATAATGATATTAATAATAATATAATAATATCAAAGAACTTATTTACAAGTATGAGAAATTTAAGTGAAAAATTATCCTATATATCTCAAACTTATATCAATATAATTTTTAATAACAAAAATAAGGGAGAAGGATCTACTTATGAGTCTTTTCTTCTTTGGAACTATGTAGACTTCATTAGATTTTTCAATTTTGATTTGAGTTCTTTATCTAGTCCAGGAGAAAATTCTTGTGGTGCCTCTGGTAGGTTTGGTATTGCTGCTCCTTCAGGAAGTCCATCCAATGTTTCAAGTTGCCCATCTTTAAATGGAGATTCTCCATTAAATATTAAAGATAAGCCAGACTTTTCATTTGTCATTGTCCATTGTTGATTATGCATATTCAGTTCTTCCAATTCTCGTACCTCTGGCATTTTTGAAGTATCAACCTTTGGAACTGGTAATGTTTTGTTCCATTCAACTCCTAATGTTTCTAAAGCTTTGGCAAATACTTTTTCATGAGCGAGATCTCTTACAATTAAATAAGAAACAGTTGCCCTGTATGCTTTATCGTCACTCATCTCATACAATCTACATTTTTGAAGCCTACCTGTTGCCTCTAACATTAAGTTATAAAGCATATTTAAAACTAAATTTCCACTGTCATAAACATAAGATGCAGACCATGGATTTCCTGCAGCATCTACTGGTCTACAACTCTGTCCAGCAACTAGAAAATGATGTATATTTGGTGATTCAAGTGCAACCGCAAGTGGGAGTTCATTGGGATCTGTTTGTTTTGATGCGCCTTCCAATAAAACATTTATTGTATTAGAAATTAATTCTACATGACCCATTTCTTCTGTTGCAATTGATCTTAAAAGGTCTTGATACGGTTTTGCGTCTCCTCTAAAATTTATATTCTGGAATAAGTATTGCATCATAGTCCTCATTTCGCCGAATTGTCCTCCAAGACCCTCCTGTAAAGCTTGTGCCGCTTTGGGATTAGGTCCATCACTTTTTGGGATAGCATTTGGTAATTTATTTATTGATGTAAACATGAATTCCTTTGTTTAATAAATTATATAACCATTGTATAATATATAATGTTTCCAAGTTTATTAAAATTATTACAAATACAAAAATTTTGAACATAAAACAAATAGTTTTAATAGATTTTTCAATTCTATTAGTATATTTCTATAACTAATTAACGCTTGTATTATTAGCTCTACTTGATAATGGAATTACTTAAGTTTAAAAACTTATTTTTCTTCTCTTAAATTCCTCCAAAATTCTCTTATTAAATGTTGTAATTATATATGGATGGTAAAACAACGCAGTATAGCCAAAAAATATGGCTATCTTTGGGTTACATTGATTTTATTTTCGGGATCTATAATAGGACATTGGTATTACGGTTCCAAACAGGAAATACTTTGGATGAAAATTTAAGAGATACGTTTGAGAATTGGCAATCTGAATTTTTGCAACTAATTTGGCAAGTTGCAGGATTGACGTACCTTTGGTATATAGGCAGTCCTCAATCAAAAGAAGAAGAGGAGAGGAATCAAGAGATGTTACAGTGGATCATGAAAAGATTAGAACCATCCAAAGCAGAAGAATTCATAAAAGAAATGGACAAAAAATATCCAAAAAAATAATATGATAAAATAGATATATCATATAATTTCTTATTTTTCTAGTCAACCATTACTTCTTTTTTTTCAATTATCGTATCAAAATTTGGCTCATATCCATTACAACAGCCATGTTTAGCAATTACATCAGAAATATTACCAAATACATCCGGTCCTTTGTCATCAACTATCATACATTTTCCTCCAGCCATATCTATCCAATAAATACAATTATAACAGAAAAATCCTTTCTGAAGATTAGAATCCTTAAACTCGTCACGCTCAAGGTAACCTGATTTCAGTTTACTTAGTTTCTGAAATTTTGTTACGTTTCCTAGAATATCTCCTGCTTTTTCAAGAATATTTTTATCAGACATATCTATTATTTGATCTCCTTCTCGTTTGGTGTCCATATCGAACACACAGCATATGGAAGTATGCTACCAGATACCTTACCGTTTATATCTTGACCTTCATCTGTAACAATCATACAATGGTTTGGTTTTATAAAATATTCACAGTTATAGCAGAAGTATCCTTTATGAGTATCAGAATCCTTAAACTCGTCAACCTCCATATATCCAGATGTAACCTTTGTTAGTTTGTTATGCTCGATAACAGTTTGTGGAATTTTTTGTGTTGATCCAAAATTTGAAACCATTTATAATATTATAAATGCCATATTGTTTATATCAATTTCAACTAGTTATTTATTTGAGTATCGTAAGATAGAAAGTAACTATAACCTGAATTCTATCAAATTTTCTAGGAAATAATCAATAATATTAGTGGATTGTTGCAAAGTATTCATTTATTTCGGGTTTTGATTTATCATCTATTCTTACGTCTTTTGCACCATGATAAACTAACGCTTTCACTGTTGTATATTTACAACATCAATTATACGGATTATAGAATAAAGTAAATAAAAGAATAACTCATATTATCTCTTTATTTTTAATTTATAATAATAACAAATTATAATATTTAACTTAATTATAGTAAATTACATGATTTCTATCGTATTGATTTTGTTTATTATTTATCTACTTTAGTAATTCATTGAACAATTAATAAACCATATAAAAAATTTTAGATAATTAAATCTTTCATGTGAGAATTTAGATTATATATTGTGTAAAGGTAAAGTAAAACCAAATTCTGCCCCATTCTTTTTATATTTATTATCCCCTCCCCATATTTTTCCTCCATGAGCATCTATAATATTTTTTGAAATGTATAAACCTAAACCTGTTCCTTTATCAGATTTTGTTGCAAATTTTTCAAATAGTCGAGGCAAAACCTCTGGATCAATTCCTTTTCCTGTATCTTTAATTTTTATAGACACAAATTCTTGATCTTTAGTATTTTCATTATTATTAATAATATCTATGAATTTTTCTGTATTGATTGTAATTACTCCATAATCAGTAAATTTTAAAGCATTCCCTAACAAATTAGAAAGTACTTGTTGTATTCTATTTTTATCAGCATACACAAATAACGGTTCGGCAGATAACTCTGGATATATTAGCTGAATATGGGTATTTTTATCTCTATCTTCTTTGTTTGATTTTATTACAATGTCTTCTTTTTTCATCTTTGCTGTTAGGTCTTCAATTAAATTTAGTATTATTTCTCTTAAATCAAATTTGCTTTTTTCAAGTCTTAAGGTACCACTTTCTATCCTAGATACATCTAAGATATCTTCTGTTAATCTATACAATTTTTCAGCATTTCTTTTTACAGGTTCTAAGTATTTTTGTGTATTTTCAGGAAAAGCATCTATCATTTCACAGTATCCAACAATAGACTGAGTAGGTGTTCTTAATTCATGGGCTGCAACATTTATGAATTCTTTTTGCATTCTATCTTGTTTATCTAATATTTCATTGGTTACTGTAAGTTCTTGATTTACATTTGCTAATATTTGTAACGATTCTCTCAATTCTTCTGTAGTACTCTGTAGTTCATCATTTGCGGTTCTAATACTTTCATATAGTTCTGTTTGTGTCCAAAGAGTATCAAAAATTGAGATATAGGACAAAACAGTAGTTGGAGTATTAGAATATATTGACGATCCAACTGCTTCTATAAAATTATCTTTGGAATCATCTTTTAATTCAATAACCAATAAATCTTTTTTATCTATGATTATACATCCAGTATTGATTGCCGATAATGATTCTATTCTTCTAAATTCAATATTACCTTTTTGTTTCTTTGTGTTTTTTATTCTATTGTATATATCTGTAATATCTTTCTCCAATTTATTGTTAGCAGGAGTCAATATTTTAACTAATAACTTGTTACTGTCTTTTTGGTAACTATTAGTGGTATTATAATTATTATGAAATAATTTTTTTTCTATAATATCGAATATATCTAATTTTCCATATCTAAAGAAAGCATTTATTGATGGAAGGATGATTAAGATTTCTTCAGTTGCTTTTTGTACATGGCTGATCAAAAGCTTTTGAGTTTTACTAGGATTTTCAATTAATTCTGTGAATCCCTCTTCCCTATTAAGATTTGATCTTATATCATTAATTTTTATTTTAGCATCCAAACTCTCATTCCATAGCTGTTCAAATGTAGATTTATAATATTTTATAAGCGATGGATCTGGGATAGAAAGTACATAAGAAGTATCTATTTTTTCAGATGTACGCATAGAAAGATTGAAATTTTTATCTGATACTTCAAAATTGATTGGTAAAGGATTACTGGTATGTCGTATGTGAACACCTTCAATTTCAAGAAATTTTGCTACTATTTCCATATTTTGTCGATTGATTTTCAAGATACATCTTAAACCAATATCGTTTTTGTTTACAGAAGATTTCGACTTATTATTTTGATTCATCTTTTTTAACAACAGTGTTTTTGCCATATTCTCTTTAAATTTGACAAAATAATTTTCATAAATTTTTCTTAATATTTCATCTTGAAAATACCAATCTCGTTTAATAGTATCTTTCAAATTATTTATCATAAATTCATGGAATTGAGTACTAGTTTCAACAAGTCTAGTTGCAATTTGATCTTTTTCTTCTTCTATTTGCTGAATTCTTTCTTCTACAGTTATTGCATTATTCCATAAACTTTCAAATTTGTCCAGATGTTGTTTCACTACATCTTCCAGATAACTATATAGTAGTTGAGAAGAACTTGAAAATGGTAATGGGTCTATATCGTTGAAAAATTCCTTCTCAGTTACCAATAAAATACCATTGATGTTTGGTAAATGCCTAACTTCTGCTGTAGACATCAGCTGTTTATACTGTTCTATATTATCTTCATTGATTTCTGTAATACATCTGAGTTTTACGCCTCGACTTTGAGCATTTCTACGGCTATTCTGTATTTCAAAATTAAATACATAACTTTGTAAAAAAGATGAAATTGAACAAACATTTACAACGCTTTCTGCATTATTAAGCATTCTATTTACTCTTTCTAAAATATCTCCTGAACCTTGAATTACTTCTATTTTATTATGAAAAAAATACTTCTCATTCAGGATTAGATCACTTATTTATGCTCATTAATTATATATATATATTGAGATATTTGTATTTAATAATAATTATAATTTAAACCAATTATAAACACTATTATCATCAATTTTTATATTATGCACCAATTAAATTGCATATATATTCTTAATATTTTATAATATGTTATTATATGATAGTGTAGTTAAATTACTAATATTATATTTTTGATATAAATCTCTTAATTTGAATCATCTGCTTCTTAATGTTTTTATTTATTTTAAATTTTTAGCAAATTTATTAATGATATTAACAAGGTCAATCCCTCGCATAATTTTGATATTATTTTGTGATGTCAAATATTCGAGTATATTTTTATACATTCGTCCTCCTTTCATTTTCAAAACATTGTCATGCCAAAGTAGAGTTATAATTTTGATATCAGACTCGTTTTTGCACATTGCGGTAGATATAGTTTCTTCAAAAATATTTAAGATATTTTCTTCCGTTACTCCTAAATATGAAAATAGATATGTGTCCATTATAGTTATAGGGAATTCTATTATACCATCAATTTTTCTATGATTCATATCATCAATACTAATACGATTCTTATATTTTTTCATAGTTGAATCATAAGTAAATCCAATTTGATGTAGTTTTGACAGTAATTTGTTATCAAAAGTAAGATAATGAACTCTATTGCCAAAAATTGGTTTTCTAGTCAGGATTTCTAAATTGGTTTTTTCTTTTTGAAGCAGTTCTATATTTTTGACGGAATTACCATCAGAATGTAATCCTATCTCCCAATTCCCATCCATAAGAGAAGTAATTTCTTTTTCATAATCTAAATAATTTCCATTTTCATAATGAGTTCTGAAAAAAAAGGTGGACCTAATACCAAATTTCTCTTCCAAATCCATTATCTCTAAAAAATTATAATACAAATTTTCTTGATTAACTCTCTCGAATACTGAATTTTCAAATCTATCTTTCCTAGCAATAATATGTTCTTTTTCTGGTCCTTGTTTTCTCCAATCAACGTCATGAGATAAAAAGATATATAATATCATATCAGCTATTCTAAGGAAACTATATTGATTTTAACTTATCACTCGTAATATCTAATTTAATTGTAGATTTATTTGTATAGACCCCTTTTTCTTCAGTATCATTTAATATAATGGCTCCTGCCCCAATTACAGTTTCTTTAGCGATTTTTATACCATTTCTTATAGTCGCATTCATCCCTATAAAACAAAATGAATTGATAGTAACATTCCCTGCTATTGCAGAATGTGAAACAATAAAACAATGATCTTTTATAGTTGTATGATGACTTATTACGTTACCTGTCCAAATTATTATATTATTGCCTAAAGTAACAAAAGGTTGAATAACATTTTTTTCAAAAATAAAGCAATTTTCACCCATATGGAATTGTTCACTAATAGAAGTAGTAGGATGTACGTAACTTATCAGTTTATATCCTTTTGTTTTTGCTTCATCAAATATCTTTGCTCTTTTCTTATTCATATTAGTATATCCTATAGCTATAAACATATCAAATTTAGCACAAGGATAAATATTTTCAACTGTTTCAAATGCAACTACAGGTAAGCTACAAAATACTTTATTATCTTTTAGAGCCCATTCATTAACTGTAAAAGCTACAACTTCAAATTCTGAAGACTGTTTTAGATAGATATAGATAATTTCTGCAAAGTTACCCGTGCCAAAAATTACAACCTTTCTCAATAAAATTTTTAAAATCTACCAAGTATATGGATTTTTGTTTTTAGTATTATATAAAGCATATAATAGAATGATAATTCTTTAATTAAATAATAAAAGAAAATATACAGTTCATTATCTAATTTGAGACATTCGAATTAAAGTTATTTGATAATAATACTCAAATATTGCATCATTTGTAATTCTTCACGTAAAAATTAATGTAACTATTCTATTTACTTTAAAGTTATAAAGATTATACAACTTATAGATATTATAAACAAAATACTCATTCATCATACCTAAATTTAATAATCTATTTTTAACTGACAAGTTATTAATAACAGTATTCATGTAGCATTCATATTTTCATTGTTCAATAACATACTTACTCGTATCTGATGTCATCTGAATTAGAAAGCTCATTTTCTTAGTAAATGTATTAATTATAGAATTACCGTTACTTTAATACTTGTTATCGCTACATAAGATTATAAATATAAATACATAAAAATATAACATAAAATTTTTTATATAGTTTAATATGCAATTTTTTTGTATTAAATAAAAATTTTATAGCGGATATACATTAAAGCAAAGCTACTTCGTTCTATGCCTAGAAAGTTCAAAACAATTTAACACCACTTCATGGTAGGATAAAAAAGCACGAGTGAATAATTCGTATAAAAATTATTTATATTTATTATTATGTACTAGATTTTAAATATGTCTTCAGGATCGTTTACTCCATCAATAAAAGTAGAACATGTAATATCTTTTAGTGATGCCGTCTTTGCATTCGCAATAACTCTTATGGCCTTATCCATTGATATACCAGATCTACCATCTAACTTAACACAAGCTGAATTATTAGATAAACTATATGACCTATTTCCCCAATTTGAAAGTTATATTATAAGTTTTGCTGTAATCGCATTATTCTGGGTATCTTATCATCAGGTATTTAATCATATTAAAGGATCACATATTGTTATGGTGTATCTAAATTTACTATTTCTTTTATTAATAACTCTTTTATCACTTTCTACTTCTCTTGTTATAAACTATGGAAATTATCATATTCCTTATGTAATCTACTCTTTTATTGTAATCTTGACAAGCTCGTTACTTACACTGATATGGTGGCACGCAACAAAGGATAAACTTTTAATAGACAAAAATTTGCACCCTTTATATATAAAAGGAGTCATGTTAACCCTTGTATCCATTCCTCTAGTTTTTACAGTATCAATATTCATATCATTTATTAATTTGGATATTGCGGAAATTTTTTGGTTGGTAATGGTTCCAATAAATATAACTATCAAACAGAAGTATAAATACTCAAATTAATATTAGTTATTTTGTTTCTGTTAATTGATACAGTAAATTTAACAGAACATACCGACAACAAGATTTTTCTATTCGATATGTAATATTTTATTTCTAACTTGCTATAAGGTTTGCATGGTCAAATCGTTATAAGTACTTAGAAGTTGAAGATAATAATTTAATCATTAGATAAATGTTATAGCCCACTACTTGGGATAATACCAGAGATGAGGAGCGAACAGAAATGGCATCCTACAAGTAGTGGTATAATATAACATATCTAGTTTTTCACCTATTCTAGTGTATTTTTTCATTATTTATAAAATATTTATTATTTGATTAACAATGTTAACTGACCGATTAACAAAGTATCATAGCCCGAAGATGCTCTTGCTGCAAACAATATTGTAAAAGTCTAGACTATGAATACAATGACTTGCTAATTCTTTTTTACTTTTTCTGCAGAACTAAGT
>DASUZI010000171.1:0-2430 GCA_036376955.1 Nitrososphaeraceae archaeon | reverse complement strand
AAAAAAAGTTGGTATAAGTATTCATATTTTCTACATCGATAATTGTCTTTTAAATTAAATAGTAGTTCAATTAATAGAATTTCCTATGACAATGCCTAAAGGATGGAAAAGTGAACAAACTACTACTACTAAAGAAAAGATTAACGAACAGAAGGAACAGTCAAGCTCAAAGAATGAACAAACTACTACTACTACTACTAAAGAAAATATTAACGAAAAGAAGGAACAGTCAAGCTCAATAATAACTTTGGAAGATAAAGTAATTATTCAAGAATTAATTGCAAAACATAACATTGATCTCGATAATAAAAATATAGATGATTGGACCAACTCTTGGACAGATGACGGAGTATGGAACACACCTTTTGGTGAAGCAAAAGGTAAAACAGACCTTAAAAACATGATTACCCAAGTCACGAACGAATTTGCTAGTGGTAAAAGACATTTATCTACAAACATCATAATTGAAAGCGTTCCAAATAATAAGGCTAGTGCACAATCGTATCTAATAGTAACAGAGGCTAAAAGAACTCCTGAAGTCGTTGCTTCTGGTACTTATAGTGATTCATTAGTGAAGGATGCAAACGGTAAATGGAAATTTGTACAACGTAAATTAGATATCGACCTAGTAAATGATTCAAAATAGAATCAACTAGCATATTATTTGAGACTAGTTCAAAATTAAAATCGATTCATCGTAAATCTTTTATTAATTAATCCCAGGTGGTAAATATGCAGAATTATGTCCAAATTAATATTTAATTGATCATAACAATAAAATTTGTTACATAATATTATTCTAGTTAAAGTTAGTAGTCCTACAAAAAAAGAAAAATTGTTTAACCAATAATTTAATTATTTATTCTAGTCATATTCGAATTTTTAATATACAGATTACCCTATTTAAGCATCAACTTGATAATATTCTGTAATTTCATCTCATTGACAAGTTAAAAGTTTTATAAGATATAGATATGTTTGGTGGAAAATAACTCTCCTAGATTAAGATTATTTTGAGTTAAAGGGAGAAATCATTTAGTAATTAGAATTAGATTCTAAAGTATTAAAATATAAAGTTCTACAGTATATATGGATATCATTTTGGTTCTAATTATGTAAAATTTTCTAATTTGAGTATTAGTCCAAAAGTTGCCGATGTTATTAATTGTCTTATGCTATAGCTCTAGAAATAGTTTTTGTCTTTGTGGTCTTTAATGTTAATAATGCTAATTCCTGAAGTCTTTTTGATTGTTCTATACCTGTTATTGGTATTTTTTTATTGTCTAATAATCCTATTTGTAACAATAATGAAGCTTGGTCCCAATAAATGTGTTCATGCTCTATTTTGTTTCCCTTAAATTTCATTACAACAACAAGTGGTAATTCGATGTATCGTCCGGTAGGAGAAATTTCAGGAAGCATAGCAGGAATTTCAATGTCATGTGTAAAGCTAAGGACCAATTCATCAACAACCTGATCATTTCCTATTGTTCTTGAAATTTGTACAAATTTAGTATCAGAAGGCATTTTACCTACAAAGCTATCTCTGTAAAAATCATAGACGCCTTCATACCCTATACCGCCTGTTAAGATAGGTACATGATGAACGTATGGTTCTTTTACCATAGTATGCATTGTTGCTTGTACATCTTTTTCTTCAAATTCACAATTTATATGCTTATCAAAAACTGTAGCAAGATTATTATGATATTGCTCTTTACTCAATCTTCTAACGGTCATTTTTGTATTTTCTTGTTTCTTTTGTTTTGATTTTGCCAAGTAAATATTCTTTTTATAATTAAATAATAAATCTATCTAAATCAGTATTTAGAGAAATTTGTATGATTATTATTAATTAATATTAGAATTTTGGATTTGGATTTGAGTGTTAACAAAGATTACAAATTTTATTAGGTGAGTTTATCTTATCCTACATTCAGATTCACTTAAGAAAAAAAATATGTAGAATTCTACTCGATGTAGAATTCTATTATATTATATTTAGAATCTATTGTTAGAAACTTATTTAAAAATTATGTTTTTATAGAAGAGATAAAAAACTTTATTATTAAATAGTATTAGGAATATAGCATATTTAGATTTTCAAAATCTGGAAAAAGTGGATTTAGAGGATGGATAAATATACAGAAATGATTCAAATAGTTTTATTATTCTTATTCCACATGATCTTAATAACAGATATTATAATTTAAGAAATAAACTAAAAAACAAGAAACATACCTATGTCTGAACGCCACAATTCAGTAATAAATAGTACTGAAATAATAATACACTTTACTGCTCTAATAATATCTCAATTTCTTGCTGTTGTTTCTATAATGGCTTATATCAAATGTAGAACCAGCCGCATATTTTTCATGATGTTGGGCTTCATTACACTGGTTATTGCCGAATATGTTTATCTATTGA
>DASUZI010000170.1:0-2125 GCA_036376955.1 Nitrososphaeraceae archaeon | reverse complement strand
TACTTTTGTCTATTGAGGATATAGGAATATCTTGTTTAAAGTCTTCACCGTTTATAAAGGCTGTAACCCGTATGAATTTAGTATTTTTCATATCTACATTGTTCAAATTAATTTGTGCGTTAACTACTAGTTGGTCTTTATCTTTTTCCTTTTTATCCTCATCATCTTTATCTTTTTTAGCCATGACTATCTCTGAGTTAGATATTAGAAAAATACTACTAGCAAAAACTATAACAATTATAAAAGCAAAATATTTAATTGGAATTTTACATATCATTTAATTACCTATTTAAGAGATTACTATGATCTATTTATTGTTTCACTATAAATTTTGCTCTATAAAAAATACAGTAAAAACTTTAAGTAATTCTTTTGTTATATAGAGTTATGCTACAAATAAAACTGATTTTAAAAACTGCTTCACATCTACGGAAGTTTTTAGAAATGTATAATGACAAAGAACCAAGTATACCGAAATATTTAAGTTTTTTTTAACAAAGTGCTGTAGTAGTATTAGATATCCTGATAAATTAGTTGTATTTAAATAGATAAATTTTTACATGTTTGATAGTATGACTATTACCAGGACAATATGACCATTATAAGGACAGATAATAAATGAAATTTTGAGGTTACTATTCAGCTATTCAAAAAAAGACGAATGAAATATACTTCGCATAACTAACTGGATAGTTTAACGTTATTTGAATTTTTAGTTATCTGTTTTATTACTGTTGATTATAAAAAGATGTCTGATACGATATGCTAATTAATTTAAGATATGTACCTCTTACAATTTGTTACCAAAATAATTGTACTTCGCTTTTGAATTATTATACAAAACAGAATAAATTGTATCGTTATATCATGGGATGAATTGTTTTTAATTTCTTCATTTTGATAGATAAGGCAGTAAATATCACAACCTGGAGCTACTATTGCTCTGATAACAGTTAAAGAGACCAATATTTCAAATTATTTATAAAGATGGTGCTAATATAGTGGATTCTCTCGAATACTCTTCTTGTTTAGCGGTTTTGTGTTAAGGTTTAAATATAAATGCTAATAAATTTTACAAGTAAAATACACATTTTCTTCATTTTGATTGACTTTATGTTACGTTGGCACCAGCGTTCCTAGATAGAAATTGTAATAGTGATGTACATGTAACAGATTACATTCATTCTGATACAAGATAGTAGTGATCAAAACTCAATTCTATTCATGAAATACGGGTTGACTCTTTCCGTCAAACTTTTCTCTAAAATTGAAATGATGTTTCAATTTCAGAATCTTACAAGTTTCAGGGTACATGTTCACCATCATAATAGACTATGTGTCGACCATATTTGAGTATAGATTCTAAAAATAAGGTTTCAAATTTCATACAGAAACATAACTTCTTTTTTCATCATTGAATGGTTCCGATGTCCTAGATTTATTCCGTAAACTCAAAACCAAGTACAAATATAGCGAATACATGATAAAGGTAGATGTTCTATTTCGTACAAATAAATACTCATAATAGATTAGAAATAAGCTATCCATAGTTATGGATTTATCGTTAACTTAACAGAGCCGATCAATCTAATAAAAGGAATCTTTCAAAAAACAAAATATTTGTTGGTATCAATTATGTTTATATGACCAATTTTTGGAATTGTCACTAGTTCATTGTCTGAAGGAATGTTCTTAATGGAATGTGGAAAAATACCATATCCAATTATTAAAAATAAAATTCCTAAAGATATAACAATTAATGACATGATAAATATAAGATTACCTTTCTTCCAAGTGTTATGTTTATAATTCTTTTTTGTTAATGGCACAACATTCTGTATGCAGGAAAATATTTAAAAGATGGTAAACGAGGTTAATTGATAATTTTACTCATTTTTCCATATATAGAGTATACCAAATAGTCAAAATCGAGTGAGGTTGAATACCTATCATAACTAATTATTATCTTATTATTCTATCAACACAAACTTTTTTTTTACACCTAGGACATTTACTAATTTTAAATATATCCTTTAAAATGGTTGCGAACCACCAACACGATTCACATAACACAAATCTACAATTATTTTTATCATAATAATCATTATTTATTACAATAGTAGTT
>DASUZI010000169.1:0-7505 GCA_036376955.1 Nitrososphaeraceae archaeon | reverse complement strand
AATGAGAAAAGAAGATACATTTCTGTTTGGAACTTGAGTTAAAGATATGAATCTTGCCATTTTTACAGACAAAGAATTTCTGTCTTTAATAGATGCGACTATGGTTCAAACAGGTTGCAAACATGTTTAGATATTGATTGTAATTGAACCACTTCACAAATCTGTACGGGGGTATACACAGTTCTGAGAGAAATATATTTGTCGCAGAGGATATTATTAGATCTTTGGTATATAAATCTGAAATACATACAATATGCACAGGTTACGGTACATGGTATGCTTAAGACTCTGTTTTTCTACATGAAAACACAGATAGCAGTCACGATTAAAGAGAAATATAATTCAAAGAAGAATGTAGTATTATAATACGGAACTGAATCTCTTGATGCTTAATATCCTTGTATTAGTGATAAACAAAAATATAATTTATAGCACCTATACAATTGGACCAAATTATTTGGTTATATAATATAAAAATTAGAAATAAAATTCTATTCAATATTGGAGATAAAATAACATTATTTGACGAAACCACCTACCCGTTACTTTTTTTTATGTAACACTTTATATTTTAAAGAATCTAGAATTTTATGATGATAATCTATCAACAGTATTAATAGTTCTGTAAGGTAAAACATATCTCTTATAGAGTAGAGAAATTTTTTTGATTTTAGTTTATCCAGATTAACGAATAACTTTAATCACTTGTATACATATAGTAGATCACAAGAAATCTTTTTGTTGTAAATAAAATAATCTGTTTTAAAGTGTGGAACCATTCTTTTAAGGTGTTAGCAGTGAACGAATGTATTCTTAAGTAACAAATAGATTTCTTTTCTTTAATATATACGTTCCAAGTACATAACATTGTATTGGTTAAAACAAAACAGTTTAAAAAATATCTAAGATAATAGTTTCATCTATAATAAGAATAGTACTCCATTTCTTTTATTACTTTAGGAATAATGGTCTCTTTAAATTACTTCCAAACAATACAATAAATTTTGTCACTCAATTTTACTTGTGCCTTATAGTTATACCTAAGATTTCAATTAATAGAGTAATTATAAACAGATACACTACAATAATTGTAGATTACAAATTCCTGGAGAAATTATTTTCATTGCAAATAGAATATAATAAGAAAAGGGTTTACTCATTGTTACTGTCTACTTATATTCTCTACTTATTTTCATAAAGAACATTAAATTAAATATTACAATAATTACTGGCCCTAATATATTCACCGATAAAAACGACTAAAGTGGATTTTTATTTAAAAAGAATTTTCTTGTTTAATGATTTTATAACTTTAAATTATTATATTTTTTAGACACAATGTGAATATATTTTGAATAGATGTATCCTTATCTAATTTACTTATGAGATAAAGTAATTAGTATCCAATCTTAAATTATCCATTATATCATTATTGTTTATATGTAATTCTTATTTCAACGATTCAGAATTGCCTAAAATAATTGTTATAAAATATTATATTATTGGAAATTTTTATTAGCGAGATATCTATTAATACTTCATGAGTAAAAATAATTTTTTTCGTAATATTTTTAATCAAATTTCAGGACTTTTTAGAGACATAACGAAATATGGTCTAAGTAGGATGAGTCCAATTCATAATACAAGCAAAAATGATAAATTTACTGCTTGTCGGTTTAGTTTAAATTCTACCATAAATTTAATATTCAAAGTATTAGTCGATTCGGATATAATTTCATACTCTCTAAAACATAAGGTAAGAAATCTATTACAAAATGTCTTTTATATTCTCATTTCAATGAATTCTAAAACCATATTTTTAATGAAATAGTTGATGCAAATGACATTTAAGAAAATCTATCTTTCTTTGGCTGTAATACCTATCATTTTAGTTACTTTTGTTATGGTAAATAACAATATTTTTTCAAATAAAAAAGATTTTGCCTTAGACATTGATGCGTTAAAGGAACAACAATCATTATTTACTCATACCAGAGTTACTATAACCAATACTGGAAAACAACCGCTAACAAATATCAATGTTAATTATGGGAACAAAACTGAAACAGTATCTCTTCTCGAACCAGGACAATCATATCCTCTAAGCCCACCAGCAGGGAGCAATCTTCAAAGGATCATAGTTACTTCTGATCAAGGTATTAATATTACAAAAGAATATAGAACACCAATCACCATGCCCGGAATGATGGGTTCGTAGTATTTCATAAGATTTTGTGATTTTACAATTCTTTTATTATGACTGATATTTCTTCCATCCTACTTGCTCAATCTTATTGGCTTTCGATATAACTTGATTTTGAATATCTATTTTATATTTTTTAATTTTATCAAATAAAATATTATTTTCTATTCCTAATATCTGGCAAGCTAGTAGAGCTGCATTTTTTCCCCCGTTAATTCCTACAGTAGCAACAGGAACACCAGGGGGCATCTGTACAATAGATAACAAAGAATCTAATCCGTCTAAACTAGAGCCTTTTATTGGAACGCCTATAACAGGAATGGAAGTTAATGAGGCAATCATTCCTGGGAGATGTGCGGCACCACCTGCCCCAGCAATTATAACTTTTATTCCTTTCTTTCCTGCGTCAAGACCATATTGAAACATACGTTCCGGCGTCCTATGTGCAGAAACAATAGTCAAGTCGTATGAAATTTCAAAGTGCTCTAATATTTCAGCAGCATCCTTCATAATCCTAAGATCAGAGTCACTTCCCATGATAATAGCAACTTCTGTTTTTGACATTCGTATGGTTATTTATCTACTCTTATCTCTATTGAATTTTTTGCATCTGAACATCTCTTCATAGCTACATCTAAAGTTGGACCAGTACAAGTAATATGTCCTAGTTTCCTTCCTGGTCTACTTTCCTGTTTTCCATAAATATGAAGTTTAGTAGAAGGAATAGAAAGTAAATTACTTAACCCTTTGATTCTATAGTTTCCTGAAAAATTTGGCGGACCTAAAATATTTTTCATTACAGAGGGTCTCAATAATTCGGGCTTAGATAAAGGAAAGTTTAAAATTGCTCTGATATGTTGTTCAAACTGAGAAATCGAACAACCCTCAATACTATAATGACCAGAATTATGTGGACGAGGTGCAATTTCATTTATAAAAACTTCATCATTTTTGGAAACAAACATTTCTATTCCAAATATACCTATATCATTTAAGCAAGTAACTACCTTTTTTGCTATAATCTCACTAGCTTGTTTAATTTTCGAAGAAACATTTGTAGGAGCTATGGTTGTATCTAAAATGTTATTTTGGTGAATATTGTCTACTAAAGGAAAAGATTCGATTTGTCCTTTTTTATTTCTTGCAACCATTATTGATATTTCTTTTTTAAAGTCAACAAATTGTTCAGCAAAAATCTCACGATTATTAAAAGAATCATAAGCATTGAAAATGTCATCATTGCTTTTAATAAGATAATTACCTCTTCCATCATAAGAGTCTTCACAAGCTTTTACCATAAATGGGAATCCAAATTCTTTTGCTACCATTAAAAAGTCATTAAATGAATCTAATTTTTTAAACCTAGGAACAGGTAAATTATTTTCTTTTAAGAATATTTTTTGTCTAAATTTGTTTTGAATTGTGTAAAGAGAGTGTGGAGAAGGAAATATGGGATAGTTTTCTTCTTCAAGATTTTTTAAAGCTTTTGAGTTGGCTAATTCTATTTCATATGTAATTACATCTGAATATTTTGCTAACTCCCTAATTTTGTCCTCATTCTTAAAATCTCCAACTATTATTTGATCGCAAATAGTTGATGCAGGACAATCTTCACTTGGGTCTAATACGATAACTTTAATGGACATTCTCTTAGCTTCTTGTGCTATCATTTTTCCTATTTGTCCACCTCCAATTATACCTATCTTCGTTTGATTACCTAAAGATAGTTCATCTAGTAAAGCAGACATGATACAGTAATCATGATGGAAAAAGACATACTAAATACTTATCAATAGAAGAGTCATGTCATACCAACGAGTAAGTTACACTTCATAACTAGTATAATTAATTCAAAATCTTTAAATGCATCAGAGAGCGGAACTTTACTACAATATATATATTTAATAACAAATGTTCTACTATAATATTAACTAAAATTTTTCACAATGTTTAATTAGAAGAACCTTCTATAATATTCTATGATAAAAGGTACCCATCAGAATCGATACATTCAAACGGCGACGTCACCGTTCATCGAACAAACGGAATGTACTCACTGTGGGGGAAATGGATGGATCTATGAGTTCTATAATGACCCTGTATCATGGCGATCATGTCCCCAATGTTGCAACGAAGAAAGTAGATAATTAACATTTTTTTAACTCGGTTTAATCCCCAAAGTTTGAGGATTAAATTGACTATTTTTATTATTTTATCTCAAAAGATAAATTAAGTGGTCGTTAAACTACAATGATGCAAAGAAAAGAGGAAGCAGTAAAGCGCTGGTTTCCCCTAGCTACTATCGCTGCTGGTATTTCATTTGTTATTACTTTTTTACTCAATCTTCCACCTGAAAATGTAGTTGCATCTACTGCATTGGCCGGTCTGATTGTTTTTAGTGGGTTTTTTTTTAGGTCCTTTGGTAAGGAAGAAAATACATTTAAAGATATGCCATAGAATAAAATTTTATGCTAGTTTAAAGAATTGAAAATAACTTTTTATCAAATGATTTAAAAAATTGATCATAGGATTATTTTAATTTCTTATCATAGTTATTTTATATTAAATGGTTAAAATCTCAAGCCAATTATACTCCATTTTATTTTTTGTAGCTATTAGTTTACTTACTATTATAATAGTTCAAACTTTCTATTCCTTTATTAAGAGTGAAATAGAAGTTCAATTATTTATTATTTCAATTATAATAGAATTAATATTTATTTTTGTTATTATCAAAGTATACGACGAATTAGGTTGTAAATGGGAAAATGTAAAGACTATCCCACTTCTTACAAAAAAGAAGAAATACTTGCCAACCGTCCAAAACAATTATTATTATAATAATAATGATGACACAAGTACTAGTTTTTGCTCTAATTGTGGAATTTCACTATCATATCGTGGAAAAAATATGCACAAAGAAAATAGTCCGAAATTTTGTAGAAATTGCGGCTATTTACTTCCTACAAGTATTCTTGGGGGATATAAACAACAAATTGACTAATACTCTAATAGAGAATAATTAAATTACGTAATTTTTCATATGGAGTTTATAAATGTTAATTCTAAGACTTTTAAATGCATCCTTGTTAGTTTTTTTATTTGGTTTTCTTTTTCAATCTTCACTTGGAACAATAGATACGGAAGAGTTATTTGTATTTGCTTATCAGAAAAACACGCTACAAGACCACTTATCAAATACTTCTGTAAATGATTCCAAGTATTTGAAAGGGTATTTAATTATCGATCAATACAAATTATTCGTAGATATAGCTCTAACCGACAAACAAAAACAGGATGGATTATCCATTAAAAATTCTATGAATGAAAACGAAGGTATGCTGTTCTTTTTGGAAGAGCCTAGAAAAGCATCATTCTGGATGAAAAATATGCATTTTCCTATCGATATATTTTGGTTGGACGAAAACTTTACAATTGTACATATCGAGAAAACACTCTCGCCATGTACATCGACATTTTATTGTCCTAGTTACACACCACTCAAAGAATCATTGTATGTTTTAGAAACAATCTCAGGATTTTCAAATAAACACAATATTAAGATTGGAGATAAAATTGATTTTCATCTCATAGGATAAATTGAAACATATTATACTCAATCAAACCTTTGAAAATAAATAGATGGATTTTATAAAACGAGATTTTTGTTGCAAAACTTTTCTCCTAGGTTATCAAATTATCATGGATATTATTCCCAGAGCAAAATTTAAAAAAATAGTTATGGAATAAAACAATTTTAAAACCTCTTGAATTTGTCATCTAGTTAATAATTTTATTACCATCTCATTTGATCCTAAAGATTTTGATTTACTGTATTTTACCATCAAGTTCAAGGTCAAAATATTGATTAGTATTTGTTACCTTGTAAATAGAACAAATCTAAATAATGGAATAACACTTTTATTCTAATTTATATACGTTTAAAATTTTATTTGTTTTGACATTGTTATAATTCCAATTTTTATAGACTAGATTTAATTTTGTTAAATTTATATCTTTTAAAACCTCTATAACGGTCTCAAAAATATTTTCACTTATGAGAATTTGGTTTGGTTTGGCTAATGCAGTTATTTTAGCCGCAATACTTATCCCAGAACCAATAATATCAATATGAGCTATATCAATATTTTTTCCGTACAATACTACCATAGATTCTCCCAAGTCAATTCCTATTTTAATTTCAATAAGAGGTAACTTGTTAGCAAAAACAGGATTGATAACATCAGTGATAATCTTAAGCATAGTTTTAGCACAATTGATAGAATTTATACATGCTTTCTGTTGGTCAAAATCAGCAGGAAAAATCCCAATTACTGCATCACCTACATATTTTAAAACATAACCTCCATATCCTGAAATTATCATACTCATTTCGGTAGAGAAAATATTTATTATTGAAATTAATTCCTGTGGTGTAAGTGATAAAGTTAAATTTGTCGATCCTACCAGATCGACACAAAGAACCACAAGTTTAGTTTTACTGTTAATATGCCGTTTTAAATATTGCTGACATTTCAGTGTAGATAGATCGATTGGAGGCCCTTGTATTAATGTCCTTTCAACTCTAATCTGAATATTCTTAATTAAAGGAGATGAACTCAAATGATAAAAAAAGTTCTTACATATAGTATAAAAAGTTAGTTCAGAATTATGAGGACGATACAGATAAAATCCTCTTGTATTTTTCATCAGGTGATGCTAAAATATCCTATTATTATAGATCCATGATTTTTCCTCAGGAATGATAAAACGTTCATCATTATATTGTTGTGGATTTTCATCAGAATAAGTTTTTTTCCCTGTCAAATCCTTAGAAATCTCAAATTTATCCAATATGCTATGATTATCCGTCTCATAAAACGTCCCAATTAAAGTATGGCCATTATTTCGTAAATCAAAGTTGAGGAATCCAAAATATCTCTCTTGTATCACGTAATATGGAAGAAAGTAATCGATATTGTGTAATTTATCACCTGCAGTTCCAGCTGTTAGAAAGATTATACCATCTTGATCGGGATGATCATAATTATTTTGTTCACTTGTAACAGGATATGCTGGATAGTCGTTGTTATATGAAAGAGGAACGGATCTTTGATAATATTGTGTATGACCAGATAGGACAAGATCTACGTTATACCTTTCAAGTAATTCGTGGAATGTTGTCTTCAAATCCTCAGACGCTTTTTCATCAAAATCTGAGGATGTATACATGGGTTTGTGCATAAATACAATTCTCCACAATATCGAGGGGTCCTGTACTGATTTTTCTAAATCATATTGT
>DASUZI010000168.1:0-2682 GCA_036376955.1 Nitrososphaeraceae archaeon | reverse complement strand
TTATTTCAAAATATATTAATATTCTAGATCTATACCTAAAGAATAGTAAATCAACCACTAACTACGAAGTCATCATTTGATTCAATGTAAGGGGAAAGGAGGATTGACTTTCTCTTTATTACTATTATTTATTATGATTAATCCAAAAGTAATAGTATAGTTTCTAGGTATTAGAACTTTTTACACCAAAGTAGTATTCACGTCATAGCCTTCTATTGTTATGATATATTCCTTAGAAGGTTATGGCTTTTTTATTCTAACATTAAATTAAAAAGTGAGAGAAGGTTATACAAGGATCCGTTAATCACATTTTAGGCTCATTACGTTTCTGTAAAGTAGATAAGTCCAAGTTAGAAATAATAAGAAATAAAAAGTTGAATCTATTACTAATTTGTTAGATTAGTTAAAGATATTCTTATTTAGTATTTCTTGTCTTTCATCATCATTTATTTTTATCATATTGATCGTCGTAACCGTGAGCGCTGCTACCGTATTTTTCTTCACCATATTTCATTTTTTCATGTTCATAATCACACCACGTAATTTCTTTCTTCATCAAAACTTGTCCATTTCCTGGATCTACAATTACTTTATATTTTTTCATATTTTCATCTACCACCACTATCTTGTAAACTAAAAATCCATGTGCAGCAGTTAACTCTGCTTCCTTAACGAAAGAATTGGCTCCAACACTTGTTTGTGCTGTAGTTATTGCATCAATAATGTTAACTGTAACTTTAGATTTGAAAGCCTCGCCAATAGTAGATTTTACATCAATCGTCCCATTCAACTTCATTTCTTTTGATTGATTTGACATTGTAGTCGTCATCATATCTTCATCATCATTATCCATTCCCATCATTTCCGTATCATCTTGCATCGTTGAAGAATCATTTGATTCCATTTGAGCAAATGCGTTGCCTGTATTATTATTACTACTATAGTTTATCCCTAAAAGACCTATTGCTAAAAGAGCAACGAATGTTGTTGTTAAAACTATTTTCATTAAAAAAGTCAAGGTACCATAGTTAATAACAATTAGGTATATTTTCTATATGGAGTTAGCCATTATAATGATTGTCTAATGAAGTATTTCCATTTACTCCAAAATATGAATTTCAGGAATATTAAATACAGTAGGTACTAACTATTGTATTATATTCCAGATTCCAAAACATTTGACAAAGTCGTAATAGATCAGTTTTGATCCTTCTATAAACCTAGGATTGAGTTCAGGTCATAGCAATCAATTAATCTATTACTCTAGCAATATTGTAACCATGTATAGATAGGTTATTATTGATTACTTCGACAAGTAAATCTATATCAATAACTAATAATGTCATCTACATGTAAAGGAATTTGTCAACGTAATAAAGCATTAAAACCAACAAAGGGTCGAGGACGTTATGTTATAGGTCAAAAACGGTGTCAGATCTGTGGTATTTATCTTAATTGGAAAGGTCTCTGGTGCCCTTGTTGTGGTAGTCGATTAAGAACTAAACCAAGAAATAGAATATTCAAACTAAAATTTAGAGAGAACCAACCAAAAATACCAAATTAAAATCATAAATGAGAATTTCAGAAATTTATAAATATCCTTTATATATCAATTTTTTTTACCATAGGCAAAACTATTGCAAATCATTGTCATAGTCTGGATAACATCTATAAACCTCGATTGAGTTCAGGCTATGATGATTTTATAATTATGAATAAAAAATATCAAGTTATTGATATTATTGGTAAGGAATTAAACGAATTATTTTATTGGTTGAAGCATACATTTCTAATCTTATCTAGAATTAAATATTTTAATATTAGAAAGTAGAACCCACATTTGATGGACGAAGGTTCGAGTCCCACTCCCGGCGCTTCAGATTTGGGTTCTAATTCAAGTAATATAAGCTACCTTTGCAAATCTTTTCGTCAACAAATGTGAGAAGAATATGACTAAAATAGGTTTGAAACACCCAAGAACTATTATTACAAATAATCAAAAAGGCAGATTTTTCAAAATAATAAAGCCATACTAGTAAACTTCAAACCTCAATATCTATTTTAAAATTGTGTATGCCACTAATATAGAAACAATAAATTATAAAAATAAATACCCCCAAGTCTACCTAATGGGTTCAAATCCCATCTCCTCTTTCTATAGACATTTTAAATCAAAATTATTAAATCAAAAAAACTATTTTTCAATAATTGTGTAATACATCAACAGGATTTGTATAAGCATAACATTATAATAAGATTCTACGGAATGGATTAAAAAATATATAATTATTGTAGGCTAAAATTAGCATCCACCATGTCCTTTAAGACTATTAAATATGTTATAGAAAAATAGTTGTCGTTCTTCTTGTTGTTGTCTTGCTATTATTTTCTATCTTGATACTTTTTTACTGCTTCTTGACCTTAACCATACTTTAATTTAGTTATTATT
Organism: Nitrososphaeraceae archaeon; assembly: GCA_036376955.1. Lineage (GTDB taxonomy): Archaea > Thermoproteota > Nitrososphaeria > Nitrososphaerales > Nitrososphaeraceae > TH1177. The sequence continues at coordinate 233 of DASUZI010000168.1, read as the reverse complement.
TTTGCTTTGCCATAAACCAAATGTATTTTGTTGCTGATCTTGTAATGTAGCATAAAAACCTTCAGATATTTCCTTTTTGTCGACTACCACCTTTGCACCTTGCCTTTGAGATTTAGCTATAAAGTCATCTATTGACTCTACCATAATATAAAATGTAGGAGTTTGATTATCTTCTCTTTTTGAAGTTATTGCTCCTTTTATTCCCGCATTTTTTATTAACCAATAGTTTTCTC
>DASUZI010000167.1:0-3204 GCA_036376955.1 Nitrososphaeraceae archaeon | reverse complement strand
AGGAAACGATACAATGTCAATGGGTAATTCTTCAGTGATGAATGCAACCTTACCAATGACAATAATAGGAAATAATGGTACTTCTAACTCAACTAATTATGCATCTAATTTTAGTTAATTAATTCAACAACTTACAAATTTTTTATTTTTATTTTATACAATTATCACCAATCTAATAGATTCCTAAAAGATTCGTATTGTTTCTTATTTCTATTCTTATTTTTTACAATTTCAATAACCGGAACCTTATCTACTTTAGCAGTTCACAAACAGGTACTAATGTTGTTTTTATGATGAACTTTTCAATATAGAGAAAGAATGCTCTACTAATATTGGATAGGTATTAGAAATTATTATTTTTCAATATTCTTTCTAGGTATCATATCTTTTGTTTCAATAGGTGACTTTAATCTTGTTAAATTTCTTCCAAAAATCAAATCTACTCCCCAATCTATCATAACCCTTATTTTATTTTCTAGAGTTGGTAAATGAGTCAAGTAAAAAAATCTCCATATTGCCCATGCAAAAATTCCTTTTATTGAATGTCCAAAAATCATGGCCACTCCATTTCTTTTTCCTATCGTGGCCATTATTCCTCTAGTTTTATACAAATATTCTTTTTTGCTTGTTTCTATGAATTCTCCCTTCTTCTGTTCATTTTCTTTTATTTCTCGAGTCTTTGAAGATTTTAATTCTTTTTTTAGTGATATAATTATATTTTCTGCAGTAACCTGTCCTTCACGTATAGCATGTTGTGCTGTTGGTGGATATGGATTTCCAGTCTTTGGATCAATGATAAATGCACAATCACCTATAGCATAAGTATCCTTAAATCCTTTAATCTGTAAATATTTGTCAGTTACAATTCTACCATTTTTATCATGTTCACAAGCAATATTTATAACTGATTTCTCTGGTACAACTCCTGCAGTCCAGATAAGCGTATCTGCTATTATATAGCTATTATCTTTCAAACTAATTTTCTTTGGGCCACGAAGACTCAATTGATTTTCTTTACTTGAGTTATCTTCTGATACTGACTCTACATCGATAACTCTATTATTCAAAATAACTTCTACATTCTTTTTCTTCAATTCTTCTAAAGCAAAATTACCAAGTTGTTCATCCATTTCAGGCAAAATTCTAGAACCAGAATTGATTAAAATAACCCGAACATCTTTTATATCTATATTTTGGTAATAATCTTTGATAGATTCTTTTATAAAATCATTTATTTCTCCTATCGTTTCAACACCTGCAAAACCACCGCCTACTACAACATATGTAGTTAAACTCGTTCTCATGTTTTCAATTCTATTATCATTATCTTGAGAATTTGAATGAGGGATTTTAATTGGAGTACTATTTTTAATTTCTTGTTCTATTACTACAGTTTTTTTTTCTTCAAATAACAACATATCTGTCTGTTCTAAAGTATCAATAATATGACTTCTAATAGAAAATGCATCGTAAAGACTTTTCATTGTAAATGATGCGTTTTCTAAATTTTTATTTCCAAAGAAGTTTGTATTACTTCCCAATGCCAATACTAGATAATCATAATCTATTGATTTAATATAATGATCATTAATTGTATTAATGTTACTTTTATTGTTATCATTATAATCGTTTCTTATATCCTCATTGTACCTATTTGAAGAATTTAAAGGCATATTATATGTTGATAATCTGCCCGTTTTATTATGTTCATCTTTTTTGGTTATATTATTATTAGCACTGGCAAATCTTGCTTCCAAAACTTGATTTGCAAAATCAATTTTTCTCCTTTCTAAATCTATTGATTTAATTTCAGATTCTATAAATCTAGCTCTTTTACAAAATGCTCTCAATGGTGATGCTACATGTCTAGGCTCTATCATACCAGAAGATACTTCGTGTAACATGGGAGTAAAAAGAAAGTAATTATCTTTGCTAATTAGAGTAATATCCACTCTAATATCATTTTGAAATTCTTTTTGTAGTTTAGTAAGAACTTCAACTCCAGCAAAACCTCCTCCAAGTATTGCAATCTTCTTTTGTAGTATTGGTTCTCTACGGTGAACTAATTGTAAATGTTTTCTTATAATGTCTATTCTAGAAAAGGAAACATTGCAAATATTACATTTATATCGTGCACCAAATTTTATAGATAAAAAAGAAGATACAAGACCAACAGTAATTCCAAATAAGAGATTGAGAAACAAAGAGTTCAGAAAAATATTTGATTTATTATTTTGAATGTTTTGAGATACTTCTTGTTCTGTGAATGTTGGATTTATATCGGCAGTAGTTTTAATGTTTTCTGGAATCAAAATAAATTCATTTATTGGAATCGCCCATACAACAAAGATTATGGTTCCTGCAAAAATACCGTAGATAAGACCGTTTATAGGCTTACTAATATTTAGAATATTTGTTTTGTATAAGAAGATACCTACTACTATTCCAATAGAAGCTGCTGTAATTAAATGGATTATGAATCCTGCAATAGCAGCATATGAAGAATAAACTCCTATTACATGACCAAATATTATCCATGATGTATAATAAGGTAAACCAGTAAGGAACTCATAAATAGTTCTTGGGAGAGTCATTGTTATTGCACCAATTAAGGCGCCTGTTACAACATACAAAACTTCTCTTTTAAGGGAAAAATCAATTTTTATCAAGTTAGAAACATTTTGAAAATTTTGATTTTTTATATTTCTTTGTACCAATGAATTTATCCTCTGTTTATAAGTATTATTTGATTTTATTTAATCATTTGATATCACTGTATTATCTTAAGAAAATAGTTTTTAGCTGTAAATGTCCTTTTGCTTGAATAATCTGCTACTATTACGAATCGTTTCAATGTTACATTGAGAGTATTTTGACAGTTGTGATAGTTATGATACATATAATTTTGAAAGTGATTGCCAAAGAAAGGATAGCGATTGACAATTTTATAAAGAAAAATTACAGTGATAATTTATTAAAATGACATAAATTCCATTATATCTCATATTGTTAGAGAACTGTCCTACTTTATCTAATGGTTGAAATTCAACCAACCTAGCTTAATAGCAGTACTGGATCCATTTTATCAGCTGGTCATTTTTACATTCTATAGAAAAAAAGGTAACATATTCAATATCCATCCCCTATTCAAAAATATTGAACCGTTTTTCATGACTAGTACCGAGCAATATTAATTTCATGGAA
>DASUZI010000166.1:0-12373 GCA_036376955.1 Nitrososphaeraceae archaeon | reverse complement strand
CGGTACCACTACCACCAGTACCACCACTATTGCTGCTACTGCCGCCACCACTAATGTTGCCACTACTATTACTATTACTACTACTATTACTAGGCAAACTACTGTTCACTTGTATAACTTAGGTAAAGTGACTACATATACATCTTTGTCTAATAAGAATTATGATAAAATGTAAAAGAATAAAAAAATAATAATAGTCAATATTATTATATTGTATTGTCTAGTGAAGATATTTATATAAAAGGATTTGCTACAAGCGAAGGAACTAAAAAATTTAGAGACAATGCAATCAAAAAAGGTAAATCATATTTACACTTTAAAGAATTTGATGACCTAATCTTATCAAGTATTGGAATAGGTACATATTTAGGTGATCTATCGAAAGAGGACGATAAAGATATTGAAAATGCATTATATGAATCGGTAAAATCTGGTGCGATTAATGTTATCGATAGCTCAATAAATTATAGAGCAATGAAATCAGAGAAAAGTGTTGGCAGATCAATCACCAAACTTGTACATGATGGGATAATTTCTAGAGATGAAATTTTCGTAAGTACAAAGAATGGATATATAACAAATGATGGAGACTACCCAATGGTTGATGTGTGGGAATATATTCAGAGAATGTATATATCTCCAGGGATCATAAAAGCAGAGGATATAAGTTCTGGATATAATGTTCTTAAACCGGCATATATAGAAAAATGTATAGAAAGATCACGATTTAATTTAAAACTAGATACGATCGATCTAGTATATATCCATAATGCATTTGAAAGTTGGAATCAGGACGTCAGTAAGAATAAATTTATTGATATGCTTACAAAAGTTTTTGAAATATATGAAAAGTTCCGCTCTAAAAATGAAATAAAATATTATGGAATGGCTACTTGGACATGTTTTAGAGTAAGTGAGGAAAATAAAGATTATTTATCCCTGGATGAAGTTTGTAATATCGCTAAAAATGTAGGAGGTGCAGATCATGGATTTCGATTTATCCAGCTTCCATACAATTTAGCATATAGTGAAGCTTTATTTTTAAAAAATCAAAATGTCGGAATTGAAAAAAACCTTACAATATTAGAAGCTGCAAAAAGATTAAAAATAGGAGTGTTTTCTAGTGTTCCATTACTTCAAGGAAAATTAATTCAAAGTAAAATTCCAGATTATTCAGAAGGTTTAACAGATCCCATTATGAAACTACTACAAATAATAAGATCGAGTCCTTCTATAATAGCCCCTTTGATAGGTCAGAAAAAAATGGATCATGTCAATAAAAATAATAAAATTTCAGAAATACCACCATTGAGTGAAGAAGAATTTAACCTAGCTATTGAAATACTCAGTAAGGGAAATTAATAATTATTATAGTAGTGGATGTAGTATAAAAATAGGATTATAAATTTTAGATAACATCTGATTGTGTCATTTTTCTTATTTTCTCTTTCCATGATTGTGTTATTTCATTCTTTTCAAAATTCTCAAATAATTTCTTTTTTATAGGATCATCATTTTTAAATGGTCGCAACCAACGAGAATTTTGCAGTTTACTATCGCTTTCAGAAGAGGTATCATTTTCTAATATTATATTATCGAGGTCAAAAGTATTATCTTTTGAGCTATCAGTAATTTGTTTATCTGTTTCATTACTGGCAGTTGTATAATATTGTGGAGTATCAGAAATTGAATGAGAAGTATTATTGATATTTGGAACATTTGTAATAACAGGATCCTTATACTGCAAATCTAAAATTTCGTCACTAGTTTGATTCTCAGAGAGAAATTCTTGTATTAACGACATTTGACCCATAATCTGACCCCTACCACAATCAGAAAAGCCATTTTTTTGTAGAAAAGACATGTACTTGAGCAATATTCTAAATTCTTCCAGTCTGGCTTTGGCATTTTCTTTAGATAATATCGTCATTTCATTGTAAATGATTTGATTCTCTTAAATTAAGACTAGTTCAATTATTTTGTTAATTCACATTTTAAAAGCTAACTAGTTCATAAGCAATAAGCTAGATGAAAGTAATGGAATTAAAATATATTTAAGTACGAATAAAGATTTACAATTACTAAAATAATTTGAATATCAAAAAATATGTTTTAGACACTAGTATTATAATTGATAAAGAAATTTCTAAAATGTTACAGACTGGAAAAATTGTCGAAGATAGCGAAATAATTATCCCCCGGGCAGTATTAGACGAATTACAAGCTCAGGCATCTACTAGCAGAGATCAAGGTTTAGTTGGTTTGCAAGAAATTCATGATATACGAGAAGTATGTAGTAAAAAAAGTATTAAAATAAAATTTTCTGGTGAAAGACCACATTATGATGATATATTATTAGCAAAACATGGAAGAATTGATTCAATAATTAATGAATTAGCATTTAAAGAAAACGCAATTCTCATTACTGGCGATTATGTTCAACATTTAGCAGCACAAGCACAAGGAATAGATTCAGTTTTTATAAAATACAACAATAAAATAACACATTTCAAATTTGAAAAATTTTTTTCTGACAAAACCATGAGTATTCATTTAAAGGAAGGTGTTTGTCCATATGCAAAAATTGGAGGCCCAGGAAAATTTGAACTGAAAAAATTAGATGAAAAGGTCATAACAAACGAATACCTTAAGGAAATAATTAAGGAAATTTATGAATATAACCCACTGAATACTAATAAATTGTATGAAATAAATCGAGAAGGTGCTGCAGTTATTCAGTACGAAAAATACAGGATAACAATTACTAAGTCTCCATTTTCTGATTCCACAGAAATTACTATTGTTAGACCTATAGTCCAGTTATCTTTAGATGATTACAACTTGAGTGAGAAACTTGTTAAAAGATTAGAAGAGAAAGCTGAAGGAATAGTTATAGCTGGTCCTCCAGGATCTGGTAAAAGTACAATAGCAAGTAGTTTGGCTGAGTATTATACGAAAAAGGGAAAAATTGTAAAAACATTTGAATCACCAAGAGATTTACAAGTTCCCAAAGAAGTAACACAATATAGTCCGTTAGAAGGAAGTTTTGAGAATGCAGTAGATTTACTGCTACTAGTTAGACCAGATTATACTATTTTCGACGAAATAAGAAGAATAAAGGACTTCAATGTATATGCAGATTTGAGACTATCAGGAGTTGGAATGATTGGGGTAATTCACGCAAATAGCCCAATAGATGCTGTTCAAAGATTCATTGGAAAGATAGAACTTGGAATGATTCCTCATATTATAGATACAATTATCTTTCTTAAAGATGGTAATATAAATAAAGTTTATGAATTAAAATTAACAGTTAAAGTTCCATCTGGTATGGTTGAAGAAGATCTCGCTAGACCATTAGTTGAAATTTTTGATTTTGAAAATGGAGAACTAGAATATGAAATATATACCTACGGTGAAGAAAATATAGTAGTACCTGTAAAGGAATTAGTAGAGAAGAAGAGGACAAATGTTAGTAGTAATATAACAAGACTTGCAGAATCTAAAATTAAAGATGTAGTACGAAGATTTGATCCTAGTGCGGATATACAAATTATATCGGACAACAAAGTAAGAATAAAAGTAGAAAAAGAAATAATTCCTAAAATTATAGGAAGAAATGGTTCGACTGTCTCTGAACTAGAAGATTTATTAGGTTTAAGAATTGATATAGAACCTAAAATACCAGTTCTTGGAAGAGAGATTGATTTCCAAATAAATGAGTCTGGTTCATCAATCGTGATCATAGCAGATAAAAAAGAAGTTGGATCCAATGTTGGGATTTATATTAATAACGAATTCCTTTTAAGTTCACAAATCGGAAGAAAATCAAGAATTAAAGTTGATAAAAGATCAGAAAATGGAAAAAAACTGCTGAATGCAATATTGACCTCATCTGATATTAAACTTTTTCAAAACAGAATGATAAATAATAAAGAAATCTAAATCTTTTCAAATTCAAATTTTGATCAATATTGTACCTCCTGTATTAGATGATTTTAGTTTAGAATAAACATAAAAGATTGTTTTACTATTACCAATTATTTGGATAGTAAAAGAATGAGGATTGCCTTTCAAGGTGAAAGAGGAGCGTATAGCGAAATGGCAATAATGCAGAAATTTCCCAAGTCGACTCCTATTCCTTTAAAAACTTTTCACGATGTTTTTGAAACTGTTAAAAATAACGAAAATGAAATAGCAGTGGTACCTATTGAAAATTCTATTGAGGGAAGTGTAAGTGAAACGTATGATTTATTATTACAGGACAATATATTCGTTTCAGGAGAAATCTTTCAAAGAATAAATCATTGCTTAATCGTGAATAAAAATTGTAAAAAAATAATCAATGTGTACTCTCACCATCAAGCGTTGGGACAGTGTAGAAACTATATTCAAAGTAAAAAATTAGAGCCAATTCCAGCGTTTGACACCGCGGGAGCAGTAAAATTCATCAAGGAGAACAATATGATGGAATCTGCAGCTATCGCAAGTAGGAGAGCAGCAGAAATATATGAAATGGAGATCTTTGAAGAAGGAATAGAAGATAAAAAGAATAATTTTACACGATTCTTTGTTATATCGAAACAATTATTAGATAAACCATCAGGAAAAGATCGAACTTCAATTATTTTTGCAATAAAGCATCAACCAGGTTCTTTATATAACATATTAAAGGAATTTTCTCTAGAGTGTATTAATCTGACAAGGATAGAATCTAGACCTACTAAGGAAACTCCTTGGGAATATTATTTTTATGTAGATTTTGAAGGGCATCATAGAGATGAAAAAGTAATGTTCACATTAAATAGAATTAAGAGTCAAACGAAGTTCTTCAAACTATTAGGATCCTATCGAAAAGGAATTTTTTAGTTGATATATAATTTATAGTCATAACAAAAGAGGTCAAATAATAATTGATAGTCTAACGTAATGAATAGATATTAAGTTTGCGATGGTTTTCTAATTTAATTATTGATGGTATAAATCACCTTAATTATTATAATATGTACTCATAGTTCTATCATATGACATACTTTGTTCTCTTTAAAATAATTTTGATTTTTTGTTTTGTAGTTAAATGTCTGTTTAGAATTAATTAAGAGATGAGAAGAATATTACTAATATTTGGATTCAAAATGTGAATATGATTCATTACATATAATTGACTGCAACTATATAGCAATTCTTCGTAGATAGGTTAAAATTGATATTAATTAGTTCAAATAACTTAAAATCAACAAGGAACTTATTGTAATATCTATTATACTTTTTATCATTTATTTATTTAAATAACCCAAAAAATAATCTGTCATCAGGACTTTTTTCATCACTTATCGTATTTATACTGTTATTCATTTTTTCTTGAAAATTAGGCATTTCCAAATTATTATTTTGTTTAGATAATGATTGATTAATTTCTATATTATCAATTATATTTTCACAATCATTTTCTGGAGTTGTATCTTTTTGAGTAATATTAAAATCCGTTATAGTGTCTGAAGCTGTTCCGCAGATGAATATATCTTTATTGGGTCCTCCAGTAAGAGTATCGTTGCCTGGACCACCTTGTAGGGTATCGTTTCCTCTATCACCAAATAACATATCATTTCCTTTTGTGCCTTCTATATGGTCACTCCCGCTTCCCCCCCGTAACCAATCTCTTCCTTCATTTCCGTATAAGGTATCATTTCCATCACCGCCACTAATGTTATCTCCTGCTTCTTTGCCATCTAATGTATCATTTCCATTCAATCCTTTGATAGTATCTTGATTTATTGTACCAGTAATATTATCTCCATTTTCAGTTCCATTAATATCATCTGCCCATACATTTTCTATAACATTATACCTTTCTTGATTGATATCAATATGTATAATGATAACATAAAATGAAGCAGCGAGGAAAAATAATGGAAGATAAACACCGAAATTTTTTGCATTTAAATTTTTATTATTTAATAAAAACAATTTATTACTTGAAAATTTTGTAGTAATACATTTATGGTTTTTTCTTTTATTTTTCATCTTTTTAGGTATAATAAGAATTAAAAAACAATTTAAAAGAGTATTGCAAGATAATACCATAAAATTGATATGGTATTAAAGTTACGAATTATTGAGAACATCTTCTTCATTTAGTTAGAATACTCTCTTAAATAATATTTCTTTCAATAAGTAGCGACATATTCTATTATTCCGTCCTCAATTTTGTACATTTTCTTGTTTTAAATACTCCTCAACTTGACAGATGAAAATACCAACACCTAGCTGGTACTAATCTATTAGTATTCTAAAAACGATCCATAAAAATAAATTTACTTCCTATAACCTTGTAGATTTTAATTTAATTTTAATCAAACCTGTAATAGATAGAGAATATTGATTGAATAATATAAACTATTAGAATCTAAAATATTCATTTTATTGGTAATTCGATAGTTCCATATAAATTTTAGTGATATTACTAATAAAGATCTTCGGTAGTTGAATTTATTATTTTTGGTATCAGTAATACGGAATAAGTATTCTTCCCCAGAATTCGTTTAGCAATTTAAAGTGATTTCTTTAAGTTATAGATCATAAAGAATCCTTCACTGTTCTCAGGTTTATTTATTCGATATATCATCTTCTTAATACCAAAATGAAATATCATACTATACTCCGTTGAGACTTTTGTTAATAGTTTCAGTGAAAGACAAATGAATTAATCAATATTTCTTTTAAGAAGAGATATGGCATTGACCAAAATTCTGCTTAAACTCTTTGAAGTCCATTTTAGGAATAATTAGCTGACTTTTATTTCCTAATCTTCTAATTATCCCGATATACCCTACTACATTGTCAACATTTTTAATATGTTTATTGAATTGATCCATATTAGTGATAAAGGTAGAAGTTATAGGACAGATAATCCAATCTAGAACAAAATTATTTATTTCTTCCTGGCTTAAAAATGGTTTAAGTTTATCGTAATATTTTCTATAACATTATTTATGTGAGCAGCGTTATCTCTAAAAAAATCATGAAATGTGGATTTTACACCTATATTTAAATGGCTAGAATGATTTAGATCTGAATGATTATATCCTATTATTTTAAAAGGCGTCGAAGGATCAGGGGTAGGATATTTACCTTGTATAATGCCAATATAATATAAAGAAGATTCAACTATTTCTGACATTCCAGAATGTAAATTTAAATTGTGCCTTTTACCACTAGTCTTTCTAGTAAAACCCCGTCCACATGTTATACATACATAATTTTGCTTGTGAATCATTATTTTATCGTAATAATAATGCAGTCAACCTTATTAAGAAGAGAAAAAAAGTATCAAGTAATGCAACATAGTTTTACACAGTGTAATTTTTGTGAATTTCTTTTATATTTTTTATGATATAGTAGATATCTTATATAAATCTAGAGTATAGTTATGGAAATAAATCTAGGTTTTTTATTCCGAATTACTAGCCTTACGATTTTGTTTACTTTTTTAGTCGAGGTGCGATAATAGGTATCTCTTCTACCAGGGATTCGCCTTATCCAAACATAATGAGAGGGTATATTTGCATACAGCATTCGAAATTAAGATTTCCCTCATCTCCTATCTATAAATGCCAGAGTTTTCCTTGGGAATAGATGTAATGATCCGGGGACGTCATAAAGACAAGATCTGCATCGTATCAATTATTATTATTTCTATTAAATCATTAATTAACTTAGTATTATTAATATACTCCATGTTGATGACAGAAATTTTTTTATTTTGGTTCCAAATTTTCTAAACATTCTCTAATCAAATAGACATAGAATCATAACAAAAAGGATTTTTAAATTATGTTTGTTTTGTCCTAACACCTAGAACAGCGATGACTATTCCGGTAATTATTAACATTATTTGGCCAATCAATGATAAATTATTTCCTTTAGTAAATGCATAACCATCAACTAATATGTTCGACTTTCCTAAATTGTTAATTTCTATAAAATATTCGCCATCTTGATCTGCCGTTAAATTGAATGAATAATTCGATGAAGATGCTGTCAAAATAATATCAGTTTTATTAGGGTATGTTATAGACATATTAAAAAGAGATCCTGAAACCGAGATAAATGCAGAACCTCCTCTTTCCATATTAGGAGAAAGAATGTCAACAGAATCTGGATTGATAATACCATCAATATCTACTTTTACTGAAGTATTTGAATAATAAATTGATAAAATTCCAATAGCAATAAACACTATCCCTGCTATTAATAAACCATAGAAATAGACAGATCTTGATACCATAGGCATAACAATTTAGCAAAGATATTAAAAGATTTCATATCATAAGTTTGTCATCTATAAGAAACCATTATTATCACTCATTTATCAATAATTAAATATAGAACTAAAATTTAGAGTTTTGAGCTATTCAATATATCATAATTTGAAATCTTTGCTAGATTACATTTAATATAGTTTTATAAATTTGAGGATGTTTCTTTCATCTTATAAATTGGTTTAATAGAATAAAAAAAGTAAATTTCAGCAAATCCTTGGATATAATAACAGGTAAAAATAAAATAGTATCAAAAATGATTAATTTATAATTAGAATTTTAATTTTTCACTATTAGGTAAAATTACTCAAGTAGTGATATAGTAAAGAAAATCAGGTTATTACACTTTATTATTTTAATTTTTTTTAGGTCAAGAATTACAAACTTATTTAAGTTAACATAAATTTTATTTTCATATGAAATATTTTGATGCACATATACATTTAACCGATGATCATTTTTCAGATTATACAAGTCATATTCTTTCTTCGTTAAGATCGTTAAATATCAAGGCATGCTCTGTAACTGTTGATCTTACAACCTCTAAAAAAAGTTTAATAATTTTTAATAATCAACAGGATGTAATAACTCAATTCATTGGAATTCATCCTGAATTTGCTCTTAAAGAGAATTTAGAAGAGTTCAAAGAATTTTTTATATCTAATTTAAAATATATAGATGGAATTGGAGAAATTGGATTGGATCCAACATATATTAATCAAAATGAGACACAATATTCCACCCAAAAGAAAATATTCCAACTTCTATTAGAGCTTGCTGAAAAATATAACAAACCTATTTCAATTCATTCGAGAAAATCCATTGATGACATATTACAGATATTACCTTCATATAAAATTAAAAGATCCTTATTACATTGGTTTAATGGAAATAAGAAACATCTAAAACAAGCTATGGATCTGAATCTTTTTGTATCTTATGGACCAGTTCTTTTGTACGCAACGGATAAAAAGGTTCTTTTAAAAAGGACAGATATTGATAAAATATTAGTAGAGACTGATGGACCAGTAAAATATTCAAACTGTTTTAACTATTTGCCTTCATCATCGATATCTCATCTTCTAAGCGTAATTAAATGCATAGGCGATACCTTAGGTATGGATTTTGAGGATATATCAAATATATTAAAAAACAATTCAGAAAAATTTCTAGGAAAAATTATTTGAATATTAGAAAATGGCCGGTAATAAACAATATTTTATCATGGGTATGCATAAAAAGTTATATTTGAATATGGATAAAACATTAAATGTGAATTAAAATTATTCTTACCAAGCTATATTTATTTACATTCTATTATATGCTCAAAACTTGTATTAACTAATCTAAAAATTATCATAGTGTTGGAGGTAAAATCTCTCTTACGGATAAGAACTTGAACGATACATTTGATTGATCCCATGTAAATACACTCTTTGGACTTCCCCATGTATACAGTTGGTCCCAACTACCACCACATTTTTCTGGTCCATTGATACCTTTCTCTCCAAATCCTCCTTCATCTGTGAATTCATATACCTTTTCCCATTTTCCTTCATTAGTTTTATCAATCCAAAATTCTTGTTTAACTCCTTTGTCACCTGGCAGATTATAGACTATTCCTTTTATTCCAAGCCATTTACCAACAATTGAAGGAGAAAGATCTTCATCGTTCACTCCAGGTGAATCTAACATGTTAATATGCCACATCTCTTTTTTTGCTTTAATTTCTCCATCAAATCCAATATTAAATTTGGGTGTTGCACCACCACACCCTTCATGTGTACTACTGTGATCTATAGATCTTGAATAGAAACTATATCCTAATCCTAGATCATCAGCACTATTGAGTTTAAAATAACCACCCATTTCTATATTCTTCCAATCATTTTCTTTATACCAATGACCGGTAGCAGCTAAATCCTTCAGATTATATGTTGGCATATTTTTTTCATCGAATTTTCCTTTAGAATCACTGGTGTATACTAAGAGTCTTACCTTATCTCCTGACAGGGGAGACCAACTTGCGTCAGAATTTTTTTTAACATCATTTGCACTTCCACCGATTTCAAATCGAGGATCTACCTTTATGTTATCCATGTTCATAAACCATTCCTCTCCTCCAGATTTGGTTGGATAAATTTTCTTAATCCCAAATACATCAACTTCAGAATTGTCGGTAGTGGCAGGAGCTGCACTTGTAGCGGTTAGAGATTGAGTTGATGGTGAAGTTGTTGGTGATGATGATATCTGAGGTGATGAAGAAACTAAAGCTTTAGTTATTGTAAATTCATCTAACTTATTTCCTGCAAGATCGTAAAATGTTCCGATTAATTTGTTTGAAGTATCTCTACTCACATCAATATTGATATGACCAAATTTCCCAAATTGTTTAGCAGTAAATTCAGCTTGTGTACCAAGTGTATGCAGACCAACACCACCTGCACCTGAAATGATAAATATTGGTGCTCCTACTTGGTTATAGGTATTTGGATTTTTATTAACTATTATTGGTCTAGCTGAATCATCTTGATTGAAACTGAGTGGAAAAGTCCTTTGATAATTATGATTATGTCCGGACAATACTAAATCTACATCATATTGATCGAATAATGGATGATATATATCTCTAAGACTTGTAAGAGCAGCATGTTTAGTTGTAGAAGAATAAATTGGTTTATGATAATATACCACTATCCAGTCAATATTTGGATCCTTTGAGGCCTTTTCTAGTTCCTGCTTTACAAAATTAAATTGTTCAGAATTTTTAGAATAGGAATCTTGAGTTGACATTACCAGGAAAAAGACATTTCCTTTATTGAATGAATAATATTGCTTGTTCAATTTGAAATGGTTTAAGAATTGCGTTGTAATAGCAGTACTTTCTTCTTCTTCGCTATCATGATTTCCTATAGTAATTTTCATTTTGCTGTTTATAGGTGAAATAGTATCTAGCCAACAATCTGCATCTGCTTCATAGGAGTAATCACCTAATCCTAATACTACTTCTGTTTCCTTTGACAGTATAGATTGCACATTTTTCTCTGCATTAGAGTTACATCCCCAATCACCTGCTGCAGCAAAATTGAATGGAACAAAACCGTCTCCCGTTGGTGGAGGCGATGTTAATGTTTTGCTGACTGTTATTGTACTTGTATCTTGTTTTCCTGTCTGATCATTTCTGACAGTAAGAGTAAATTTCAAGGTATCATTTGTATTTGGCATAGTGAATTGCTTTGAGAACTGTTTTGTAGGAACATTTTCCAAAGCAACTGTGGGTTGGCCACCTGTTTGTACGATAGTCCAATTAGTTATGCTTCCAATAGAACTAGATCCATCTAATATCACCATCTCATTATGATTAGCTTTCTTGCTCTCAGAGGGGAATTTGGCATCAACATTTCCATTAGACGGGGGTGGAGGGGGAGGTGAAGGTGGAGGATTTATTGACAGATCGTTCAACGTTATAGTGCATACTTTAGTACTATTTTGTATCATAAAATCAGCACATTGGTTTTTGAATTGAGCATCATAACCTTCAATACCTACAATTTGAACAGCATATCGTCCTTGTTCAATTGCTACTACCTGAGCTAATGGGGACTCTGCTGCTTTTAATGAGGAAGGAGATGCTTGTGTACCTAAGATATTTATTGTGAAATCAGAGGCTTGTTTTGTACCGTCATTATCATTAATTACATCTGTTCTCAGCAACAAGAATCCGGTTGCACTTTTACTTGGTGGAGGTTGTTGGTCAGGAACACATATTTGTGTAGTTTGGTTAAGGTCTTGACTCGCTGCAGGACTTTGGCCTGGAGGGCATTGTGAGGGCGGTGTTATTGGTAGATCATTCAATGTAATTGTACAAACTGTAACATCATTTTCAATTGAAAATCCCGTACAATCGTTTTTAAATTTAACATCATAACCTAAAATACCATTGACCTGAACTTTATAGTCACCTCGTACAACTTCTATAAGCTGAGCTAATGGTGATTGGACAGCTTTAAATGTGGAAGGAGATGCTTGTGAACCTTTCATCTCTATTGTGA
>DASUZI010000165.1:0-14764 GCA_036376955.1 Nitrososphaeraceae archaeon | reverse complement strand
CTGTTTATAAATATACCTTACTTCCTAGCACCTCCCGAAAAATTCTTCGAAAACAACATCATACTATTGATTATTAAATATACCACAATTCAATATGTTAGATTAGCAAATAAATTCTTTCTTATTCTCACACATCACACGATTCCTATATACTTGCATAAAGAGAGCAATCTAGTACTTGTAAGACAAACTACATTGTTTCAGCGTTTACATCTTAGATCTAGGATAACAAAATGGGATTCAAATGCGGATACAAGATGATCTTGCATAACCAGCATACCACAGACTGTTGAAATTGGTTATTATGTGGATGTTTTCTACACAATTCTATTATGTTATCGCTTATAGAGGAACACAAACGGTATATTACAGAAATTTGATAATGGAAAAACTTATTTTAAGTCGGATACTTTTATGGTAATACAATCAAGACTTATAAGAAAATAAAACTAAAACAAGATAATGAGAGTTACATTGTTTTCTCATGAATCAGATGTTGACGGTATTTTTTCTTCGGCAATAGGTTTAATTAGATATCCTCAAGCTAGAACTTTTTTTCTAGATTATAGCAAAGAAAGCTTCATGAAAATAATTAATCAAATTTTTTTTTCATTAGAATCCCAAGAAAAAAATATTTTCATAGTGTCAGATCTTGGTTTTAACGATAATTTGTTAAATATTTTCAAAAGTGCGTTTCTATCTTGTAAAAAAACAGAGAACCAAGTTATTTGGGTCGATCATCATCCATGGTCTAAAAATACAATAAATGAGGTTAATCCTTTTATTGAGTTAATATTAGATAATTCAGGAAACAAATGTGCCTCAGAATTAATGTATGAGCGATTCTTATTCGAAAATGGATATGCTAAGCATTTATCTAAATTAGCACATACAATAGATTTTTTTACCAAAGATCGGTATATTACTCCGTTACCAGAAATCATAAGATATTATCTCAATTTTAACGATTCCTATGAAAGACTAGGAAAACTTGCCTATAAAATATCAAACGGAATATTATGGGATATCGAGTTGAGTGAGCATTATCGAATATACGAATCTTTGAGAGATTCAGATAAAAGGCAAGTATTAAATGACTTAAAAATAAAGAAAATTGATGATCTTAATGTTGTCTTTGTTAGATCATCACCATATATTCAAACAAGTTTATTTTCAGAAGAGGTATTCAACCTCACTAATGCAGATGTCGCTATATTTTATGGAAAAAATGGCAAAATAAGTATCAGAAGAAATAATGACAAAATTGATTGTAATGAAATTGCTTTAAATTTAATCGATGGAGGAGGTCATAAATTTGCTGCAGGAGGAACGATACGAAGCGACCCAAACAAAATAGAAGATATAATTTTAGAAATTGAACAAACGATACATCAAGTAAAATTATAAAATAATAATTTAATTATATCTTTAGAGTTAATTGGATAATAGAATCAAGTAGAGAAATAAAATGATTGTATTAGATGGAAAAAAAGAAGAGGATCTAATTAAATGTCAAGCGATAATTAAACATGGGGGAATAATTGTGTATCCTACAGATACTGTTTATGGTTTAGGTTGCGATCCCTACAACAAAAAATCAGTAGAAAAAATTTTCAGAATAAAAAATCGTCTTATAAAAAAAGCGTTACCTATTTTAACTTTTGACATTAGACACATAGAAAAAATAATGTTTTTAGGTGAGAGTGGTAGGAAATTAGCTCATTCTTTTTGGCCTGGTCCTTTAACAATAATAGGAACTTTAAAAGATTTGAATATTCCACAATCGATTACTGCAGGTCAACAAACAGTCGGTATGCGAATTCCCGCCAATATAGAAACCTTAAATTTATTAAAATTTTGCAACTTTGTCGTTGGCACAAGTGCTAATTTATCAAATCAGAGCCCTTCTATTTATGCGAGTGAAATAATGAAATCTCCTCTGGTAGGATATGATGCTATAGTTATTGGAGATGATGAGAAACCTAAACACCCATTTTCTTTTAAAGGATCAACAATAGTTGATATTTCTACACCAAATCTTAAGATAGTTAGAGAGGGAGTTATAAAATCGGAAACTATTTACGAAATTTTACATCAGAACAAATAATGGATTTTAATTTATTGATCACTACTTTCAGACATAGAGAGTTCGATGCTCTTGATGAACTAAATGTATTACTCTCACGCTTTGGTGTTGAAGCCCCCATGATAGAAATCCAAAAGGTTTCAGGTATCTTGCTTGCATTTGCTAATTTAAATACATTTGACTTGATGGTAAAATTTAAGAAATTATTGGCGGAAGAACCATGGCAATTTAGATATATCCTAAGAGTGATACCTATAGAGAAATCCCTATCTACAGATCTTGAAAATATTGAAATAGAAGTAGAAAAACTTACAATGAGAAAAATAAATTCAAATGAATCATTCAGAATCTCAGTAGAAAAGAGACATACATCAATGAGAAGTAAAGAGATTATATCTTCTATAGCAGATAAATTAAGTAGATTTAAAGTTTCATTAGAGAATCCTGATTGGATTATATTAATTGAAATTATTGGTAATAAAACTGGAATTTCAGTATTGAGGGAAATAGATATTTTTAATTCAATAATGGAAAAGAGAAAAGCAGGATATTTATTAGAATTCTCTGGCTAATTGCCATAAATTCCTATCAATTACTTTCGCATAAACTTTTGAAAAGTAATAGTTTAATTAATAAAATTAAATCGATTTTATTGAAACTGTTATTAAAAAAATATTTATTAAATAAGCCTTATTCTCTTTTAATTTATGCCTGGTAAAAATCATTTTTTTGGCAAAGATATAGTTTCAATTAGAGATTTTTCTAGAGATGACTTAGAATTCATATTTGAATCAACGGATAAAATTCAACGGTTAAAACCTGAAGAAAAAAGTGAACTGGGCAGAGGAAGAACACTCGGTTATATTTTCTATGAACCAAGCACTAGAACGAGAATGAGCTTTGAAGCCGCAATGGCATCGCTGGGGGGAAGTTCTATAGGAATTTTTGATTCAAAATTTTCTTCTATAGAAAAGGGTGAATCTCTTGCTGACACTATAAGAATAATGGATTTGTATTCTGATGTTATCGTGCTTAGACATGCAAGGGATGGTTCTAGCAGATATGCAGCAGAGCTTTCGTCTAATCCAATTATCAATGCAGGAAGTGGAAGTGAAGAGCATCCTACACAAGCAATGCTTGATCTATATACCATTTTTAAAGAAAAAGGCAAGATAGATAACTTGACAATAGGAATAGTTGGTGATCTAAAATATGGCAGAACTGTATATTCGCTATTGTATGGATTAAAAAATTATCATGTAGACGTACATCTAATTTCCCCACCCAGCTTAGCAATAAGAAAAGAATCTATTTTTGAATTTGAGGGAATTATGAACCTTAAGCACTATGATTATCTCGATGAGATAATTCCCAAACTAGACGTGCTATATGTGACTAGAATACAGAAAGAAAGATTTCCTGATACTCAAGAATATGAGAAGGTAAAAGGCACTTATAGAATAGATGATAAAATATTAGAGAATTCTAAAATTGACCTATCAATAATGCATCCTTTACCTAGATTAGATGAAATTTCTCATACGATTGATTATACCAAGAATGCAATTTATTTTAAACAAGCAGCTTATGGGAAGGCGTTACGTTCTGCTTTATTGGCTTTAATATTGAATGGAGACCCATTCTAAATATTTGCTAATCTTAATATGTAGTGGAATTAATCAACTTATTATTGCAATTTGCAGAAATAAGTTAAAGTACAGTTTTCTAATATAACATTAATTAATTGTACCTAATAAAAATAGTATAAAAAATCTGAGTTACCCTGATACACAGCTACTGAATCCGCATTCTATACACATATTACAACCTTCAGTAATAATGAGTTTGGATTTACATGTTGGACATATCTCGTCCTCATAGATTTCTGGTAGGGGTTTTTGAATGAATTCTATATGTCCTGTATCTTTAGTCGGCTCTCGTGGGGATACAAGTATTTCGTTTACAACATAGTCGGTTACTTCAGGATCGGCCGTATTAAATAGCTTAGAAACATATTGAGTGACATATGGTTCTTTTATTTGTGATTGAATATATTCCTTGACATACTTACTTGGTTTTACTATAAATGATTTTTCTAATGTATTAGTTCCTGTAATATGTAAGACTTGTTCACTTCTTGAACCATCTCGATATACGGTGACACCCTTTAATCCCAACTCATGCGCAAGTAGATATGATGATTTGACGTCTTCGACGGTAACATCACCTGGCATGTTAATAGTTTTTGCAATGGCATTACTTATCCACCTTTGCCATACTGATTGAGCCATTATATGATCTGTCCAATGAATATCGATTGCTGTTGTAAACAAGGATTGTATCCATAATGGTATCTCATTCAATCCCCTAACTGATCCGTAATTATTAGCTATCTTCGTTAAGATTTCATCGTTGTATAGACCATTCTCCTTTAATACATTTTCAAATATTTTGTTAGTATAGAAAAATCTGCCGACAGTAACACGTTTTTCAAACACTAATGCAAAAACTGGTTCGACGCCATTAGAACAATCTGCTATCATTGAGAGAGTTCCAGTAGGAGCTATAGTAGTGGTCCAAGAATTACGAATTCCATATTTCTGAATTTTTTCAATTAAAGAATCCCAATCATACGAATGATTTTCTTTTGGTATTTCATAATATCCAGCTACGGGAATTTTTTCTGATACATATTCACTTTTTTTGTATAACGGAAATGAACCTCTTGATTTAGCAATTGCTACGCTTTCTTCCATACTATAGTAAGTTAATGTTTCAGCAAGTTTATTCATAAACTCGTACCCTTCTTGGGAGGCATAAGGTATACGTAATGAAAATAAAAGATCTGCTATTCCCATGATTCCTAAGCCTATCCGTCTTGTAAGTTTGGTATTATAGTCTATTTCATCTACAGGATATTTATTAGCATCTATGATATTATCTAGGAATCTCGAGGAGATTCTTATAGCTTGTTCATATCTAGACCAATCAAATTCATACATTCCATCTGCCTTTCGTTTTACAAAATTAGATAAATTAATGGATCCAAGATTACATGATTCATATGGATATAATGATTGTTCTCCACAAGGATTAGTAGCTCTGAGAGGTCCTTCTTTAGCTTTAATACAGGGATTGTATTTGTTTATGTTATCGAAGAAGATAATACCAGGTTCTGCGCTCTTCCATGCACTTAATGATATAAGATCTATGAGTTGATGGGAATCAATCTGTTTAAGAGGTTCATGAGTTCTAGGATTTCTGAGAGTATACTTATTGTTATTATTAATAAGAGCCTTCCAAAAATCATCCCATAATCCAACACTTACATTAAAATTTTCAAAAACACCAGGCTTTGTTTTTGCAGTGATAAATTTTTCAATATCTGGATGCCAGACTTCAAGAATCCCCATATTAGCTCCACGTCTTTTTCCTCCTTGTTTAACAACATCTGTAATCGTATCTATAATTCGCATAAAAGATGCAGGACCAGAAGCAACTCCTGAAGTAGATGCCACAATATCACCTTCTGGTCTCAAATCAGAATAATTAATTCCCACACCACCTCCAGATTTAAAAATCATAGCTGCATCTGATGATGTTTTCATGATTTTTTCCATGTCATCAGGCATATCCAAAACAAAACACGCAGAGAGTTGTCCTAAACGCGCGCCTGCATTCATTAAAGTAGGAGTATTTGGGAGAAAATCTTTGGATACCATTAACCCATAATATTCTTTAATTCGGTCTTCATAAGAGGTAAACTTTCCTTTAAATATTAGTTTTAAAAGATCTTTGAAAGACGTCTTCATCTGTCCTTTTGAAGCTAACTGAGTGTATAATCTAATTAGCGATTCAAAATGATATTTATTTAAGTAATAAGATCCTATCTTTAGTTTAAGGTCAAAGTCACTTATTTTATCATAATAAGCAGTAGCTTCGGTAGTATTTTGATCGTATCCACCTGGCAGGTGAAAGATATGTGGATCGTGTAACATATCAGAAATGGCAACAAGTATAGCTACACGCTCAAACATCTGTTTAGGTGCTTCAATTATTTCATTGCTGTCATTTCTTAAAAGATAACGTGAAGATAAGACGCGAAGAGAATTTATATCAAAGTCTTTATCAATTTCATCAAGGTTCTTCTTATTTAAAATTTTTATTTTGTCTTCTCTGATTTTTCTTCTTTCGTGTCTATAAAGAATATAAGCTTTGGCAGTATCAGATAATCCATCTTCAATAAGAATTGACTCAACAATATCTTGAACATCTTCAACGCTTGGTATAAAAGATTTATCAAATGAAGTACTATTAAGGGTCATTTTTTTAACGACTTTATTAACAAGTTCTTCTGCTAATTGAAAATTAGGTTTTCCTGTTGCAATCAAAGCTTTATAAATTGCCTGTGATATCTTTGATTCATCAAAATTTACTACTCTACCATCTCGTTTCTTTATTTTAAACACTGATTGATTTTTAGTTTTATCTATTTCTGATAGTCCCATACAATTTCGCCGTCCAAATTCAAGATATATCTTAGATAATATAACACTTAAATTTTATTATTATGCAACATAATTAGCTAAAAATTATATTATTAAATAAGCTTATTTGATATTTTGCAGCCTTCTAAAATGGACAGGTTAGTCAAAAAAATAATTTGTGGAGTTGTGTTATTGTTAATATAACGTGACTAAGTTCAAGGGAAAATAAGTCAAAACTAGGTAGAGATGGAGGAAATTTTACAAGATTCGCATTTCTCACAAATTTTTAAATCAGCGATAAAAAAACGTTCTCCACATATATTACATATCGAGAAATTTTGAGCAAGATAAAAGAAAGGAAGATTTGCAAAAGATTTAAAGACCTTTTTTAGATCTCCAATGTCACGAATATTAGTAATATCCAGATCAATAGAAACTCCTCCCTTAAGAAGACTCTCGAGAGATGAATAATATTCTATTATTGGATCCAAATCGATAGAATTTGAAATAATTTTTTCGCCATCAATAATTAATCCTTGTGAATAAATCAAATTTTCGCCATTATTAATCGTTAATGATTTTCCATATTTCTCAATATCCAAATCTTTGAACCTAAAAGCACTATCGTCTTTTAGCATTGTTATCCTAATTTCTGCATTTTCTTGATTTTCTTTGTTCTTCTCATTGATTATATCAATAGCAGTTTGAATGACCTTCTTTATCACATTATCGCCGTTTTTTTCTGGAGTATATCCTAAAATTTCGTAAACAGATTCTTGGATCCCCACTAAATTAACCATAGCCTCAATTTTACCCAATTTCAAGTTCGATGTAGTTTGACTAATTATCGGAATTGTTCCCTTTTGAATAAGATCTGAAACAGAGAGAAAACGCTGCGTAATTATTGAAAGCAATGGTTTCAATAATATTGCTAGTCTTGCCCTGAAGTATGTTTCATCTTTATTTGATTGATATGCTATTCTCGGAAGATTAATTGATAATGATTGTAACATCACAACTGTACTTGTAATGGGCATTTCTTCAGATTTAGATAAACCATACCTTGCACGAACTTTATGTTTTGAATATGATATTATACCTCCAACTTTGGAAAGTCGTAAAAGGTTATCAATAAAAGGATCAAGAGAAGTAAGATCATCATAAACAATTGAGAGAGCAATTGTTGGAATCGGTGTTATAGTTATATATTTTTCATATCCTTCTAGTAATGAATTTACTATCAGAGCATCATACTCACTCAAATTAATGGATATTGTAATATTTGGAGAAAAAGAACCATATGAAGAGATGGTAGAAGTTAAAAAGAAAATGTTTGCTATGTTATCCTTTCCAACTTGCCCTATCTCGCTTTTCTTTTGAAGAAAATCTAAAAATCCTTCAACAACAATCTCTCTTGAGGCTTCTCTGCTTAATAAAGAAAAGATAATTGATATAACGGATTCTGGTGTTTGCAAGGTATTAGATCGGAGAATTCTAGATACGCTTAGATATCGTCCCTTTATGTCTTCAAAAATATCAATTATAGAATTAATATTAATAAACATAGCATCTGGAATAATATTCCAAAAGCCGCTTTTACCTATATTGATCTCACCAGTCAAGTGCATATCAACAATATCCTTTGGAAGAGAACTGTTCAAAAGATATTCTGTAAAAATTGATTGTGAAGTCTTAACAACAAGATCAGGAATTTCCATATTACGAGTACTAGTTTCATGAATAAGAGACACCATATCAGATGGAGGAAGTCCTAACCTAGCAAGCTTATTTCTATAATCATCATGACCATGCTCAATTAGTATTGAATTGGTCATTTCCCTTATTAGAGAAGACGTAAGATAAGACGTTTGAAGTTTATAAATTTTATTTTCAACCTCTTCTGTAATTTTATGAGCAAGTTCTAATGGCATGTTAGCTTCTCTTACTAAGGATTGAATTATCTTATTAGAATCGAATTCTTCGATTGAAGGTTTTGTAGTCCTTACGTATAATTTACCACTTTCTATAATTGATCTTTCTTCAATTTGGCGTGCTAAACTTAATACTAATTTACCTAGGTTTGTTATTGTATATCGTCTTTCTGCTTTGTTAAGAGAGACCAATGATTGACGTAATAATTTTCTTAGATGATATGCAAATTTGCCTGATTCTTTTTTGGATTTAAACCCTGCGAGAGACTTTAATTCAGAATAGGTCAAAGGACCTTTAGAATAAAGAATTCTAAGTATATCAATACGATTTGGGCTAGCCATAACAGAAAATATCATTCTTACCCTTCGCGAGGCGGATTCCAGAATACTGCCATGTTTGGATCCTGTCTTATTAACTATTTGTGATTGTACTCGCTCCATTGCACCGGTTATGAATAACAAGTAATTAAAGCTACTTTGTAAAGTTTTTTATACAATTGATGTAATCGATACTAATCAGGATACTCTTTAAACTACGCTTCCAATATTACTCTGGAATCTTTAGTTGAGATTTCATTTTGTTTGGTAATATTCTGAATATTTTTACGAATGTTGATAGGAATAGCAGGAATCTTCGATCTTGTTTCTTCTTCCATGATAGTATGTACTTCGTTAAGAATTTCTAAGGCATCAGAATTAACAGGGATAGAGATATGATCTACATTTACATTTACATTTGACTGTAGCAAAATTTCGGATGATAATGTTGTCATTTCAGATATTATACTAGCAGCAGCCGGAACGGTTCTAGTTATATCATTCTTGACTTCCTTAACTGTTTCGATCATTGGATTAATAGTGTCAAGAATCTCAGCGAATTCAGATATTGTAGAAAATCTTATTACTATGACTTCTAAACTCATTAATAATTTCTGGGTAGTACGTTTAATTTTTCTAATATTCACTAATTCGTTTGCTAATGCTTTTGCACGGACATTATCCCCATTTTTTATATTTATAATTACCTTATTACGTAACTCATTATCCAGATTATTAAATCGGTTATTCAGTATCCTCAGCTTTGCAAGTTGATTGTTAACAACGGTACTTGCGTTAGAGAGCTTTGTTTTTACCTGAGGATACTTTTCCATAAGTTTGTTAGTATAGTAATAGAATGTTAAGGTTAGAGTTAAGCGAACTAGACCAATTGATTTCATTAAGTTTAGTTACTTTCACCTAATTATAAAAAAATAAAAATGATCATATTTTTTTCAAGACTAATCCGTGTTTCGCGTCAAATCCAGTAACTTTAACTTTTGATCCGATAGGCAGATCTGCAGGTTTTTTAATACCGGGTAAAAATCCTGAAGCACGAATCGAAACATCATCTAAGGTGAACACAACCCAGGCATACCCATCTACATCCTCAAATCCCTCAGGAGGAACTGTATGAATAGTAAAGGTATTCACATATCCTATGCCAGGATACTCTAGTAAATTATATTTACTTCCATGACAGTTTTCGCAATATAATACCGTTGCAATCCTTATAGTATTACAATCATCACATTTCTTTGCTAATATCTTGGAGTGACGAGCAGATTCGATAAATTTTTCTCTTACTGCTGAATGATTAGTCTTAGTCAATTCCTGATTAATTCACCTTTTTAAATATATGGACTGCGGCGCTAGCACCAGTAGCACCAAAATTATGAGTTAAAGCAATTTCTGCATCTTTAATAGTTCTTTCTCCTGCTTGTCCAGAGAATTGTTCAAAAACTTCAACAATTTGACCTATTCCTGTAGCTCCAATAGGATGACCTTTTGACTTTAATCCTCCTGATGGATTAATAGGAATCTTTCCTTTTCTGGAAGTAGCTCCATCTCTAATTTCTCGAGCTGCTTTACCTTTTTTGAAAAAACCGAGATCTTCCACGTCAATTATCTCTGCAATAGTAAAACAATCATGAACTTCAGCGAAGTCCACATCTTTAGGTAATATCCCAGCCATTTGATAAGCTTGATTAGCAGCAATAACTGTACCAGGAATAGTTGAGATATCCTTTCTACCTTGAACCGCAGCTTGTGAACCTCCTCGTCCTGATCCAATAACTTGAATATATGGTTTTCCACTTTTTTTTGCGAAATTTTCATTGCAGAGAATTAGTGCTGAGGCACCATCTGAAAAAGGACAACAATCATAAAGTTTTAATGGAGATGCAACAACCGGTGAATTAAGAACATCTTCAACAGTTATCTTTTTCCTCATATGGGCCTTTGGATTTAATAATCCATTTTCATGGTTTTTTACAGCAACATTAGCGAGGTCTTCTTCATCCGCTTTATACTTAGTCATATATGCTCGAGCGATGGAGGCAAATAAACCCGGGAATGAAGCACCATTTCCACCTTCATAAAAGAAATCAGAGCAATATGAAAATAGAGTTGTACTCTGAGTTGTTCCAGTATGAGTTATTTTTTCTACACCTAAAGCCAATACACAGTCGTAAAAACCAGCGCGGATATTTGCGAATGCTTCCCTAAACATCACGGAACCCGATCCACATGCTGATTCAATAGTCAAACCTGGAACATGAGAAATTCCTAGATTACTCATGATAACTGGAGCGATATGCACTTGCTTATCTGCCACACCAAAAACATTGGAAATATATCCAGCTTTAATATCAGTAGGTGATATTCCAGCAGATTCAATTGCATCAACTGATGCACTAAGGGCTATCTCTATAATACTTTCATTAAGCTTTCCATATTTAGTACTACCAGCTCCTAAAATACATACATTCTCCACAGCGTAATTTATGGGTTGTATTATAAAAATGTTAGACAGTTCAAATACAATTATTCGCATTTACTATGAAATATATGATTTAACTACATGAGTTAACCTTCCCTATCGATTTTTAATATTGAATAGTAATAATAATTGTAAATATTTATTAAAGAAATAAAAAACATAAGAATGATGAAGAAAGATTTTAAGAAAACCCATGCTTATAGTGAAAAAAGATCCCGTAGCAAGAAAATAGCGAAATTAGAGAGACGAATTCGAAAAAAACCCAAATACTAAAGTCATTCCTAGTTTAATAATAAAAAAATAAATAAATGAACCTTTTACAATATTCAACTTGAATAAAAAAACAGATACTAAACATAAAATTACGAAAAAGGGAATTGTTTTAACAGCATTGATTGTTATTGGAGTTGTCGGAGCTAGTTTTATTGTTTATCTGGTACCATGACTAAGTGTTACCCCATTTGCCTGTGATTAGCTTAAATTTTCTTCTTTAAAGATTATATAATTATTAGTAAACAAAAGAGTATGTATTTATAATTATTTATGCATATATGCGATCCTTCTTTTAAAAACTAATAAGTAGTATATAGTAACATACAAATAATTTTTCTATTCTGAGTTAGAAACCATTATAAAAAAACTTTATGAATTAGATAGATAGTCGTAAACCAGCTATTTTACAATGATGACTTTATGAGTATTTGAAAGTAATAAAAATTCATACTCTATAGATTTTTTATATTTTAACTTTTCTTCCCCTTCCTAATGAATAGGAATCATTCCTGAAATAATAAAATTAAAAATTACAAATCGAGTAGATTTACATAAGCGTACAAACTATAGGCTGATAATTAAGATTTCTTCTTTTATTAATAAAATCTATCAGATAAAATAAATTCCAAATATTAAAATTTAATCAGGAAAATAAGTTTGTAATTATCAAATGTACTTGGAATATGATATTAACATAACGATATAAGATATTAACAAATTTAATAATAAATCCTGGATCTTTTAACTAAAAAATAATAAACAATCTTTTTTATTTATTACAAGAAATAATTTGTATTATGACATTCACAAGTGTCTATAGGATTTTGATTATTTTTATCGATACTAACCATTATAAAAAATATTGTAGCAAAAAGTTTTTACAATATAGTATCTTATGTGGGGTATCTACCAAGCTATCTTTAACAAAACTTTTTTTAAACTTAAAACTTTTTTAAACTAAAATAAATTTAGAATTCCTATATTTGTTTTGTTAGCTTTTTAATTTTAAATTTCTAATTGTTATGAAATAATTGAAAAACACAAAAATATTATCTGGATCTCTAATAATGAAATCTGGTATATAAAGGCAAGAGCAAAGGACCCCTTCAGGTATTACAAGAGAGACTTCTAATATGGTGATGATATACTTTCTTCAGGATTCTTCGCATCTCATAACTAAGGAGCCTTACATACATACTAGTTAGGTTTCATCATAGCTAAATAGAAATGGGAGTGTAATAGAAATCCTGAATTTTTTAACTTGTCTACATTTACTGAGGACCATAATAGATTTTCAGGGTAATTTTCACAATTTCCATAAAACCATCTTGTAAAATTTTTTTAATAACGCTCAAAATATTTTGGGAGTTTCTACTGTATCCTTTGATATCCATCAATTTAAAAAGTAATTTAACCTATTGTTTTGTAACTTAAGAATAAGATTTCTTAGGTTACTTTCTAATTTGAAGTATAGCACTTTACACTCAATAATAATTAAAATATTCTTTTTCTTGCATAGCTTACCTTAATACATCAGTTTTTCATTTTCTCGATATATTTTTATTTATTCAATCCAATATCTAGCCTTTTTCCCTATTGTATATTCTCTCATTTTGGAATAGGATTAAAAATTTGAAGAGGTTGCTTATTCTATTATGCATCACTTGATTTAAAACCTTCTGTTAGTTTCCTGTTCTTTATTGTTAAAAGGCATTCGAACCGAGAATTCAGCGCCGGGAGAGGGATTCGAACCCTCGAGACCTTTCGGTCACAAGCTTTCTTGACAATTCCAGGCTTGCGCCCTACCAGGCTAGGCGACCCCGGCAGTAAGTCTTTTAAATTTACATTAAAAGAATGAAGTGGAAAATATAATCTATTGGATATCATTTTCTATTGGGAATTTTGTTTTGGCATTCTATTTATGATAAAATAAAAATATGGTGTCAGGAAATTTGTCTATTGAAAAATGGATAGCGCAGAAATCTCTCAATATTGTAAAAGAAATAACCATATAGAGTGTACTGATTGTATGTGTAAATGTCATATACCAGGAACGATGGAAAATCTTGCAAAAAAGATTGCTAAATTAGATAGAAAGACTCCGGGTATAGGAGAAACTATTTAATTAATTTATTTTTATCAGAAAATTTTCTTAATGTTTCCTCAAAACATTTCAGCAATTTACCATCAGTTTATAATTTACGAACGCCAACCTTTAGGATAAGTATTAGGTTTCATAATAAGGCGCTTCATAGTAAAAGAAATACCATTTTTATTAGAAACGATTTCATTTATATTCATAAGAGATTGGGCTAGTCCGACTATTTCTCCTTTTAAAGTGTATATAGCAACAATGTCATCCTTTTGAATTGATGCTGAAAGATCAGAAATACCAGGAATAGCTAATTGTGCACCATGGCAAAGAGCATCAACTGCTGTATCTCTAATTACAACAGATGGGATCCCCGTAAAGCATATCTCAATCGGCTTTACAATATTTCTAATATTTTCTTCAATTTTTTTCTCTTTATATAAATAAAAAGCATTGTACAGATCATGGAGTTTTACTAAACCATCTCGTTCAAAGAAATGACTGACTCTCGTACGGCGAAGTTCTACCATTGTAGCTCCACTACCCATAATTTCCCCAATGTCATAAATTAATTTTCTTATATATGTACCCGCTTGACATAATATTCGGAGCAGAATAAGTTTTTCATTTTCCTCCACGTATTCTAGTTCGTGAATTCGCCGTATTCGTGTCATTCTTTTTACTGATGATCGCTGTGGAGGACGTTGATAAATGTCCCCATGAAACTCCAATAATACCTTCTCAAGAATGTTCCGATCAAACTCAGAGTGAATTCGAGCTATGGAATAGTATTCTTTGGGTCCTAACAACAATATCGATAGTGCTTTGGTCCCTTCTCCTAATCCCATTGGTAATAAACCCGTAGCGCCTGGATCTAACGTTCCGCTATGTCCTGATTTATCTATATTCAATATCCTTTTAACCCAGGATGCAACTTCGTGGCTAGTCGGTCCTGATGGCTTATCAATCAAAATTAAACCGTAATCAAATAAGGTGTGGATAGGTCGTTCATATGGATAATAACCATATCTATCATCTGTCACACTTTCGGTTAAGCTTACTAAATTATCAAATTGA
>DASUZI010000164.1:0-14634 GCA_036376955.1 Nitrososphaeraceae archaeon | reverse complement strand
TAAAATATAACGGTTCTTTTGCTAGCAAAAGTAAAATTCGTCTTCTTGTTAAATTTCCCAAAATATCTAATATTAAATCAATATTTAATTTATCGTTTTGATTACTAATATATGATGCAATTCCAGAATTTGGAGGATTTGTTTCGATTTTCAAATAATCAATTCCATTTAATAATATCTTCCACTTTTAATGCATGCTACCAAAAAAAAATTAAATCTATTTTATAAAATTACATCTCAGGCATATCTCCATTCATTCCTGCCCCCATGCCTCCGCCATAGGGGGAACCGGCAGGTGTCTTAGATTTACTTGAAGCAATTACATTATCTATTCGTAGTATCATAGACGACGCTTCTGTTGCGGCATTAATAATTTGTTCTTTTACAGCAAGTGGTTCAAATATTTCTTTTACAAGTACATCAGAAACCTTTCCATTGACAACATCTATACCATATTTTGGTTTATTGCTAGTAGAAACTTTAGCATGAAGCTGGACTTTACTATCAATTGGATCCATGCCTGCATTTTCAGCTAAGGTTAAAGGAATTGATTCCAATGCTTCTATAAATTTCTCTGCCGCTAATTGTTCTCTGCCACTAAGTGTATTAGACCATTCTCTAAGTTTATGAGAAACAAAAGCTTCCGGTGCACCAGCTCCTGCAATGATATAAGGATATTCAACTACATCTTTTACACTCATAAGCGCATCGTGAATAGACCTCTCCACTTCATCAACCACTCGTTGAGATCCTCCTCTCACTAAAATGGTTACAGACTTTGGGTTTTTGCATCCCTCTACAAAGACCCACTTATCATTCTCAATTTGTTTCTCTTCTACCAAATTAGCATGACCCAGATCTTCTTTTCTAAGATCATCTAGATTAGAAATCAATCTTGCTCCAGTTGCCTTGGATAATTTGAACATATCGCTTTCTTTTATTCTTCTAACAGATAATATCCCTGATTTAGCCAAATAATGTTGTGCCATTTCATCAATTCCTTTTTGACATAACACTACGTTAGCCTCTGTGGTTGAGATTTTGTCAACCATTACTTTTAATATTGTATTTTCTTCATTAATAAATTGCTGAATTTGTTCAGGGTTGTTAATATTTATTTTTGCATCAAATTCAGTCTTTTCTATCTCTAAAGGACAATTAATCAAAGCAATCTTGGCATTTTCCATACTCTTGGGCATTCCACCATGAACAACTTCCTTGTCAAGCACAATTCCATTGACAAGTTTGGTATCTTTGATTGAGCCACCTGGTTTCTTTTCAATTTTTATATTATCAATATCTATTTTGAACTTCTTGTTATATTCATCAGTTACTTCCAAAATAGACAATACTGCATTCATTACTACGTCAGACAATTCTGGAGAATTAGTCGATATTAGTTTGGATGACATAGAAGTAGTAGCAATTTTTTTCAAGTATTCTTTATCTGTGGGATCTATCTTGTCTGCGATTTCTTTTAATGATTCAATCGCTTTTTCAGCACTTTTTCTATATCCTTCTACAATTACAGTAGGATGGATTTTTTTGTTTAACAATTCTTCAGCCTTTTCCAAAAGTGAACCTGCCAAAACAACAACTGATGTTGTACCATCACCTACTTCATTGTCAACACTCTTGGTTATTTCTACCATTATTTTTGCAGCAGGATGTTCAACATCTATTTCTTTAAGAATAGTGGCTCCATCATTTGTTATTGTAACATCACCTACTGTGTCTACAAGCATTTTGTCCATGCCCCTCGGGCCTAGACTAGATTTGACCATTTCTGAGACAAGTTTTCCTGCTGTAATGTTATTTCGTTGCGCATCTTTATCTTTTGTTTCAGTACTTCCTTCTTTCATTAAAATAATTGGGACTTGAGATGACACCATTTTACACCTCTTGTTACTCACATTATGGATGCATCTCTTTAATATATTTTTCTAAAATACTAAACTCACCCATAATTATTAATATTCTGTATTGTATAAAATTTTTCTTAAACACATAATGTGAGTAACAAATAAATATTCGGTGATACTTATTTTAGGTAGAAATTGCATATGGCAACATACCAAGGATCTCGAAAAAATAAAGAAATAGAAAAAAAGGAAACGATGATTAAACGACCATTTGATGAGCTTTTCGATAACTTTAGGCAAGACATGGAAGATGCTTTTTTTGCTCCTTTTATAAATCCTCTAAGATCAGCTGCAATACCACAGGGAATAGAATCAATTGAAACACGTATCCCCTTATGTGACATTATAGATAAAGGAGATAGATATTTAATTTCTTTAGAAGTTCCAGGTATACAGAAAGATAACATAGAAGTTAAAGCAACAAATGAATACATTACAATTTCTGGAATAGAAGATGGAAAAACTGAAAAAGAAAATGGTAATTATGTACTAAAGGAAAGAACTTATAGGTCTTTCTCCAGGAGGATACCATTTTCAGAAAATATCATACCCGCTAAGGTGGATGCTACAGTAGAAGATGGTATTTTAAAAATTGAAATACCTAAACAAAAACCAACATCTATTGAGGAAACACAAATAAAAATAAAATAATACTGCCAACAGAATTCTTTATTTTTTTATCTTTTTACCTTCCCTATTCCTTTATAGAAATATGGCAGAAATTTCTATTTAACTATTAGTCATATAATAAAGATAAGATACTTTTCGAAGCGAAGAAGGAGAAAATTGCATAACTCTATTGCTTAAATAAAGGAATAATAAATTTGGATTGTAAAAAAGTAAGTTGCTATTTACATAATGATTACAAGAATTATATTTTTTTCCTAAAATAATATATGATAAAATTTAATGCAATATGAATATCGAAAAACATTATACCTCACTCGCCTTCCGGAAAGAGACTATTCCTAAATTCATCAAATATTGCATTCACTAACTGCATTGCATTTATCATATTATATATGGAATCAAAAAAATATTGTTTATTATTCAAGGACGCATAGAATACCGTTTTATGTAATATTATTCCTCCAATTTGTTTATTTGACTCTAAATTAATTCCTAAAGGATAAATAACTTTCCTAAAATTAATAAATATTTGTTGCCGTTCTCGCCATCGAGTCATATCTAAGGATTTTGTAAACATTTCATCAAATTGAATATTTGATTGTAAAAGTATTGCATCTTTGAATTTATCAGATATAATTATCTTGAAAAAATCTAACCTAGATGGATATGGTCTAACTTCGCAATAAAATTTTAAATCAGATTTTGAATCTGAGATCTTCTGAACATTCTGTAAAGAAAAATGGTACTCTTCTAACCATTGAGTTACTTTGTTAAAATTAACTTCATTATTCTTCTCGTCCTCCATACTTGTTGATCTTCTATTGATTTAGAATCATTTCTTATATCGATTAGTGTTTATTCTAGGTTTATTCATTTTCCTTCTTGATGATTAACAAGCGTTGAGCAAAACTATTAATTATTTCAGAATTTTTTTCTTTATTTACTTTTGTGGTATAACAAAGTTCCTATCAATAAATAATTTGGTCACTAATCAATCATCATGTCAGAAAATAAAAATAAAATAAGAAAAGGAGCTATGCAGAATGAGATTCCAGTTTTTGCTTCACAGTTTGAGCAGCTTGCTGTAAACTTTCTTGTATTTTGTTCTTAGCTTGGTCGCCTGTAAGGAAGTTAGCAATTTTTCCGGTAGTTGGTAATTCATATTCGATAATATGTCGTATATGAGTATTTTTCCCATTATTTTGGTTAAATTCTTGTGTGCTTATCCAAGATTTGAATGGGCCTTCTTTTTGTTCTGTTACTAACCTTTTATTTTGTTCTTTATCAGAAACTTCTAAAATCATTTCATCTTCTTTTCCCATAAATTCCCCTTTTACTTTCATCTCCGAGCCTTCTTCATTTTTGGAACCAGATAATGATTCGGATTCCTTTACAATATCTTGTGGCCACGCTTTTTTAATGTTATCTGGATTGGTATAATATTCGAAGACTTGTTCTACGGTTGCATTTATATCTAATTCGTATTGAATTTTTGTCATACAGACCATTTTGAAATATCATTTATATAGGTTAATAGATTTGAGACCTTAGGTTAGGCACTATTAATAAAAATAACAATATTTCTAATACCTTTTATATAATATTGGGATGACATTAAAAATTGCAAGAGAAGGTTTATTTACTAGCAATGATGTAATTTGACGATCTTTTTCATATTATTAAGTCTTGATATCACACTTAAGCTCTAGGAAGAGACATTTTTGCAATATGATAACAATTTAAATACAAAGACTAATAATAATTTGTTGATGTCAGGAGAAGTAAAACCAGACCAAACAGAGTGCAAAGAATGTGGAAAATCGTTTGATACTACGGAAGGTTTAGAACAACACTATGAACTCGAACATAAATGGGAAAATAAGAAATTTAAAAATTAAATTTACATCTCTTCTAAAAGGTAATATTATGCTATTATTTGTAATTACCTTATTATGAGTGTATTTGTTTCATTTACTACAACTATTTTATTTAACTGATATTTAACAAATAATTAAAGTTCATTGTAAATAAATACTACTTGTATCTGCTTTATTATTACAAAAATTATGAATTTGAATAAGTTTAAATTCAATGTAAGGGATACTTACATAAAGAAAGTTTGGTTTTAGAACTGTTTTGTTACTTAAGCTGAGTCTGAATAGGAATCTGATGGAGTTAAGGTTGCAGATCCACTAACGAACTCAATATCATTATCACTATTTATTAAATCCTCTAAGTTTTTGAGATACATTCTTACAAGTTTAACTCTTAATGTTCGACCCTCTTTTACCTCTTCAGGCATCTTTTGATACTTTTTATATATTTCTTCCTTCTTTTTTTCCGTGTTTACTTGAGAATTTGAAGAATAGACAATCCTTAATAAAACACTACCCTCCCAATCGTTATAAGTAGTTTCAAGATACATCATGTCCAATATCAATTTTTGATCAACTTTAGGGTATAATTTTGAAGCTTTTCCTAAGAACTCCTTGTAAGATGATATAAGCTGTGCTGCAGCAGTTGTATCATTTTCAGTTGGATAGGAAGATTCATTAACTAGATTTTTATTTCCCAAAGGATATCACCTTATTCAAATTTAAAATTGTTTTCCACAAAA
This sequence comes from Nitrososphaeraceae archaeon, assembly GCA_036376955.1. Classification (GTDB taxonomy): domain Archaea; phylum Thermoproteota; class Nitrososphaeria; order Nitrososphaerales; family Nitrososphaeraceae; genus TH1177. Next base: position 9,465 of record DASUZI010000164.1, on the reverse strand, counting down.
TCCGAATCTTCTTTTATGTATATAATTCCATTGTTAATTGATTGAAAAGAAGTCTTGGGTATCAGAAATTTATCCTTAGTTATTGAGCCGAACGTAGTTACAAAAAATTCTGGCTGAATAGATTTAACAATTCCAATGTCTTTTCCATTGCTAGAATAGACCGGTTTGTTCACTAAAGATTGCCAATCTTCGACGATTATATTCTTCCTATCAGATTCCATAAATAAAGTTAGGCAATATAAAATTTAAGCGTTTGAATCAAAAAGAAGTAATATTACATTAGAGAGTTGGACGTGATAAACGAATGATGTAATCCAAGAACTCAGGGGTATTTTTTGGAAAATTAGAAAGAGAAGGAAAGAATAAAAAATAGATATTAGTTCATGATCAATAGAAAAATTAGCCCTTATTTGTATTTATTTGCTTCTTCTATTGTAAATTTAAAATAAATAGTAGCACCATCAAAATAATCAACTAAATTAAGGGGAAAATAATCTAGCTCTTTCTCTATAGTCCATTTTTCAGTTGCAATAAATTCATTAGTAACCTCTTGTACCTCCAAAATCAACAATATCTTACATTCCTCTCGCTTCTTTTTTTACACGATCACCTTTGTTCCAATTCACCAATGTTAAAAGCATTTTTTGACATATAATATTTTATAATACATTTTATATACAAATTTCATAAATGTTATTCTTGATAAATCATCATAATCAAATTAAACCCACCCACAATACAAGAACTCATTTAGTTTGGGTTTTAGAAGTGAAACTTTATAATTCTTAAATTCTTTGATGTATATTAATTTGAAATGGCAAAAGATCCAGTATGTGGAATGAATGTAGATGAATCAAAAACACAATACTCTTCAGAAATAAATGGACAAAAAATATATTTATGTAGGGAACAATGTAAAAAAGAATTTGATCAAAATCCGCAAAAGTATGGCTACTAATAGAAAAAAATTTATTAAATAACTTCTAACAAAATATTTTCATTAATTATTATCGTATATTGCAAAACAGATGTTAGAACGATGAGAAACTCAGCAATCTCAACATCTATGAAGTCTTTGAGATTTACATCTTCATTTTGTATTAACAAAGAGTAGTAAAATATTTCATAATTATAGTAATTTAATGATAAAAGATGGCATAAACTAATACAATTCTCTTGATTTAGAGGTGTAACTAGGGAAGAGTATATATCCTATTAAAAGACAATTTTATGCTTGATTCTTTTTCTAATAAAAGATCGCCTTTTATTGAATAGAGTTCAAACATGGCATCAATCATAGTAAAAATATTACTAATCAGATTCCTTTGATACCAGCTGATAATGTTCTTCACATACGGGAAATTCTTGAGAAGTAGACTTATTTTCAATATGTCTTGTTGCAGGGTTAAAACACTCTTTCTCTGTTGAATTACCTTTTATTTTAGCATAAGTTGCATAATAACAAGTATCTTCATCTTTTCTAGTGTTGTTATTCATTACTTCTTAATAAGAAAAAATTGTATTTATATTATTGCATCTATTTATTGTCTTTTCTTCTTATACTACTATTCATTCCTTTCTTTTATTATTTTTAGTATGTTTTATTATGTTATTTGTGTTTAATGGAAAAATAATATATTTTCAAAACTTTCGACTTGTGCTCTTAGTATTATTTTAAATTAATTAATTCTTTGATTCATATTAAGATTTTTTAGTGAACCGCACCATCAACTATCCTACAAAATTCAATACATTGGCTTCAGAAATGTTAGGAGAATTATAAAATAAATAATTATTTTACTGTTTCACTCATGTTATTATATTGTAGAGTAGGTTAACTTTCAATCAATCAATTAATTAATTAATTGTTTATATTTTATATATAAGAACTAATTATTAATACTTTCAACAGTGTAGACTATTATCATTTTTATTTTAATATACCTAATAACATAATTCTATAATCTTAATTAAAGATATTGTTTTAAATATAATATGCCTAGAGGAGTTAAGAAAGGAGTAGATACAGAAAAATTTGATAGATGTGTTGAAAAGGTGGAAGATAAATCAGGAAAGAAGGTTAATCCATATGCAGTATGTAATGCTAGTTTGAGCGGAAAAACGAAAAGAAAAAATGGTAAATCAAAATAATATAAATTAATTAATATCTACTTTTTTCTACAATAATTAATTATCCAATATTAATCATTTTTTAATATTCGGTAGAATCGACAAATTATATGGGTAAGTTAATTTAAAAGTACTCTTTAATTTATAATATTTAATAAAGTCGTTTACAATGAAAAATATTTAATATTTTTTGCTATGGAAAAAGGTCATTAAAGATAAAATATGAGTTTATATCTATTGAAAATTTATACAAATAAAATAAAAAAATAGTTCAGGTTAGCTATCTTGAATAAGATTTTCTTCTTTTAAATTAACTTTTCTGCCACAGCCATGAGATGCTTTTCCACCTTCACGTATAATTTTTTTCTCGTTTCTTCATCTGCGGAGAGTAATCCTCTATTTTCATTTAATTTTGCAATTATTTCTTACATAATTAATAATACTTGAGACAATTTAATTGTCATAGCCTGAAAGCGTTACTGAAGATGATAGATAACTATCCTTAATATGAGAAAGCTTATTTTTCTTATTAGCCGAGAAATATATTTTTAATATCTGCAGAAAAAATATTGATTTGGCTATATATACTAAGATGTAATGGCTATATATTATATAATGTAATCCAAATTATGTCGACAAAAATTGACTGGATTGAATTAATTAAAGATAGAAAAGGAGTCATAACTAAAGATAACCAATCATGTGGAAATATAATTGGAGATGATGCAGAAAATATAACAATTGAAGATGGTGCAGTGCGTCAACACTTTTACACAGTTCCCAAATCGGCTGTAGGAACCTATAATGGTGCTGAGTTAACATTAAACATTTCATATGATGAATTAAAAAACTATGAGGCCAAAGACAAGGATAAAGGAATTTTAGAATCTATCGCAGGATCTATTAAAGATAAAACAAATTCTATAAAGGAAAAAACTGTAAACAAGCTAGATAATGATCGAGATATACAAAATTCGACAAATACCAACCGCCAATCTATATAGAGAAAATCAAGAGAATAATTAAATCGAAACGTAAATAGTGGTGAAAAATCGAAACAACAAATGAGTTCCACAAATACAAGTTCTTCATTCAGCTGTTAAAAGAGGATGTAAAGTTTGCAAGTCGTCACGAATTGAAAGAGGATTTTTCATCTCACCATTATTTTTATATATATAGTGCGTATATACAAGTAACCATTTTTTAATCCATTATGAATTTCATTATAATTATAAACTCGATGATTCTTTAATTTTTAAAAACTATCTGTAAAAATTGTTACCTAAACAACGAGCTGTCTGAATGTATTTACTCTTTTATTTCTGGATTTTATTTTAGAAAAACCGTATTTAATAAGATATATATATTTAATAAGATCCTTTTTTTAATACGTTATTATTTATTACTAATGGAATCTAAATAATAAAATATAGTTTTTAGACACTTGTAGAAGCTATATCATTGAGTCTGATCAAAGTCTATAATCGATGAAAATTTGGTTTTTTTGATCATAAGCAGTACTATTTATAATTTATTTGGCAAGAAACTAGTAAATCTATGAGTTGTAGTCATTTATATTAGAAATAACTATAATATAAGTGAGAATGAAAATAGATAATGGATGATAAATTTCACTGGTGGAATAAAATTCCATACGAAGTAGAATGTAAAGGAGAAATAGAATGCGATGATAAGATAAATGAACTTCATCCTAAATATCCAGTTATAATTTATAATTATGCTCGAAGATACAAACAAGACTGAAGAAGATTGTATCAACAATTAAAGTGAAATCTCTAAGAGGTATCCATAATGGATTGTAGGATTTACGATTGGATTTATAAATTGATCAGAAAAGTTTCGAGATTATAGAAAATGTTGAATCTGTTACAATTCTTTAGATATAATCTTTATACTTACAAATATACTACATAAAGATATATAATTATATGATTAAGTATTTATAATTTTATTAAAAACGGAAAGAACCTACCTAACTCATCAAAGATTTAAATTTATTGTTTTATATATTTATATAATGTTTAATTTTAAAAATACCAAAAATAATAAATTCATAGATTATCTAAATGAAATTTTATCAGCTGAAAATGCAGCAATTGAAAGATTATTTACAAGAATACAAGAAACTCCAATAAAAGATTCTAAAAAAATACTAGACGAGCATTTATTGGAAGAAAAAGAACAACAGAAAAGGTTGAAAAATCTAATCACTGGTTATGGGAGAACGCCAACAGATTCAAAAGCAGATATAATCTCTTTGAAATCCATAACAACTACTACCAGAAATACAATGAAAAAAAATAAAAATTCTTTAATTGAGAATGACCATGACGTTGATAATAATGACACTCTTCTGACATCTAAAGAAGTCGAGATACTAAATATACAAGAAGACGCATTAATAAAAAATGAAGAAATTTCAGCATATAAAAAAATATTAAAAATAGCTGAAGAAAACAAATTCAAAGAATCAATTAATATATTAAAACAAAATTTGCAAGAAAAAGAAGCAATGTACGATAATTTAAGAAAGTTTGAATCTAAAATGCTTAATGAGAATGAAGATAATAATAATCAAGAGCCATTTAAACTAGGGTTCTCAGTTGCGGATATGTTAACATCATACTGGAACTCAAAAGAAAATCCACCTAAAACATATTTATTCAATAGAAGATTGCATCATGGAACAATTGGTGCTTTGCTAGGTTTATCTAGTTTATACAAAAAAAATCCAATGATAACTGGGATTTTATCAGGGCTGGGTGCAGGTCTTCAAAAAGATGATTATAAAGATTCCAAAGAATGGTTTTTATTTAAGAAAAAAGAGGACGAAACAAATCATAATTAATAATAATCTGAGAAGTTTGCTGAAAATTTAGAGATTACTAATATAATATTTCATAGTTGGTTGATCTCGCGCGTTACAATGATCAATTTAAACAATAGAATTTATCTACATATTTAACAAGTTATTTTGTGGAGTTCTGTATAAAGTAGCATCCAATATTAGTTTATTATCAAAATTTCTGACATTAAATTGACAATAATTGGTTTTTCGTGATTTGAGATATTAAGTTATCAAGTAACAAAAAGGAAGGTTCAGTGAGGCTCATGAGCTACATGTCCTCTAGTTTGGTTTTTCAGTCCAAAGAACTCCAAACAGAACCTCTTGATATATAATTAGGCAATATTGTTTAATAAAGTTATATAATTTTAATTATGTCATCTTTATTTAAGTACTTTATTATTTGTTTATTTTATAGAATATAAATATAGAATATATTTTTAGACACTTGTCTAAGCGATATCATTCAGTCTGTTCAAAGTTGATTGGAATTAGCTTTTATAACAATGATACAAAATACGATATATACTAACATTATACCTAAATAGATAGAGATTTGGTTTTTTTGAATATAAATAAAACAATTTATGATTTATTTGGCAAGAAACTAGTAAATCTATGAGTTGTAGTCATTTATACTATATTTAACATTAAGATATGTAGTGTGGTTATATATTGCATCAAAATGTTATTCCATTAATACATTTTATAGATTATAAAATTTTGGTACCCTATTCCTTTGGAACTTTAACAATATTCTACAAACGATGGAAATAAAATAATGTCAATCAAGTCTGGAACAAGATCAATTCTATTGGTTGATGAAGAGCCTGATATTGTCTATTTTTTCAAATATGTACTTGAAAATGGGAATTATGATGTGACAGGTTTTACAAATCCACTAGAGGCATTAGAACATTACAAAACAAATTGGAATAGATATGGCTTAGTAATTTCTGATATTCGAATGCATGGTATGACTGGATTTCAACTCCTAAAGAATATCAAAAAGATTGATGTCAATATTCCAATTATACTAATGTCTGTATATGATATTATAGACTTTTATGAACTAGAAGGTATAAAAATAAATGGATTTATGCAAAAACCAATAACAATAAAAGAAATATTATCTACTACAGGAAAACACTTTGACAATAGCCCGATATCAACAAGATAAATTATAGATAACTAGTAAAGTATTTCGACAAAAACACACAATATTAATTATTATTTATTTAGTTTTGGAATCGATTACAGAATCATCAAGATAAAACTAAATCTAACAAAAAATACAGAAATAATAAATTATTACAAATATAGTAATGTGGAAAATTAATCTAGCAACGTATTTTGCTTTTATTAGTAAAAACGTATTATATAATTAAAATTAGATAGTAGATACTGGTCTTGGAACTATTGATGAAATCAATGTTATTTAATAATTATATCTTAAGAATAATATAAAAATCATAAGATTAAAGGAGTTGTTGGAAATTGCCTAATCAATTCCTCACCTATTTAGTCAAGATTAGTTGTAAGACACTCTTGACTCTTTTAAAATGGAAAATAATTTAGAAAAGAAAAAAGGCTTTAATATAACATCTTCGCTTTTTATTCCAATCGATTCTATCATATTATTTATATGATCTAATGAAAAAGTTGTGGTTAATATAATTCGTTTATGTGGTAATTTATCATGAATCTTTCTTGCAACTTCAAAGCCTGAAATATCACGAAGATGGGTATCTATTATAATTATGTCATAGTCATTGTTGTTATCAACATTTTCAGCAAATATAATTTCTAAACATTTGTTGCCATTTTCTACTATATTTACATCAGATATTGAAAAACCATACTTTTTTGTAAAAAGAGAATAAAGAACCTGAATATCAGGTTCTGGTTCTACTATGAGGATTCTTTTACTTTTATCCTTCGTTTTTTGGTTTTCTGTAGATTGGTTTAAATCAATTGTTATTGTATGCATCCCATTAAGGAATTCTTTATTGTTCGATAATAAAGGGTTGTTAAGGATTGGTTCAGGGTGAGGACATACTACAGTAATATTTTGATTATTTTGTGCCCATTCAGTTGTGGTATTATGCCACCATTTTTCTAATATTTCACATTCCGCAAAATGTTTATTATGTGATAAACAACATGCTGCATCTGCAAAGGCTAGTATAGAGGTTTTCTTTCCTTCAGACATACGCTGAAGTAGAGTTTTTTCCCATTCTATCTTTAGCTTTTTAAAAGGAGATAAATCTCCCATTAATGCCGATTCATAATAAGGTTTAAAATTAACGATTTGTAGCTCACCGCTTTCAATATTTTCTTTATAGTAATCAATTTTGGAGGATAAATTTGAGATACTGTGACTACTTGTATTATCATATGCATGTACAGATGCATAAATGCACAGATGTCCACTCTTTAATCCGTTATTAATGTAATTTACAGCTGTTTTACTACGCTCATCATCGCTTCGGTATAGCAACATAATATGTTCATTAGATGGAATATTTGTTAAATGAGGAGTGGATGACATGCAATAGTCCAAAATAACGTTCTCTGCAAAGTATATATAAATTACATAGAATTGGTTTGAGGATGTTTTCCTTTATATTTTTTCAATAAATATTGTTCTATAGTCGTAGCAAACTATTCATTGATGAATTCACAACAAAAGCATTGTCATTATTATTGAATTTACCTACACATAATGAACATTTTGGTGATCTTACTATATTTATCCATTACTTGGTTTCATATACATTCCAGCAATACCAGAAAGGATCTTTTTATAAGTTAGAATAATAAAGTCATAGCATACTACAATGAGGTTACTAGTATACTATGACTGGAGTGCTTGGTCTTGGTCTTTTGTAATAGGTGTTCTTTATTACGGCATTATAATATTTAATAATTAGAGACAATTTAAGTGTCATAGTCAGACTAGAGATTTGCGTTAGACGGTACAACCACGATCTATTCATCATAAGCATTTATTGTAAACAAAGTTACGTTATACTCTATGATTAAAAAAATATTTACAGATATTCATTAATCATAGCCTATATTTGGACAGATTTAATTACGATTTTCTTCTAGTTAATAGGTATAACAAATGATGACTTGTGATTTAATAATTTTTTTTCTGTTGACGAGGTTAAAAAATGTTTACACCTGTTCTGAAACTAATAATGGAGTTAGTATTATTAAATTTTATCAATAATTGAAGAGGGAATAGATATTTTTCTACCCACAACACTAACAATCTCACTCCAAACGACATCATTTACTCCATCCATACCTTTTATTTTTTCAAGTAGGTCAAGAAGTAAAATGTTATCTTTAACTATAGTTTCTACTCTCAGATCAATAGTATGTTCTCCTATGCTTTTACCAACGTACGTTACTTCATCTAATTCAATTAGTTTATTGGCTACAGTATTTCCTTTTCCATTCTTTATGGAAATAAAAAAATCAACACGTCTCCATCCAAATTTTTCAATATCCAATACATGGTAAGTTTTTAAAAATTCGCTTTCCAATCTTCTGCGTCTTCTTCTTATTGTACTAAGTGGAAGTCCTAATTTTGTAGCTATAGTGCTAGATTGTAAATTACCATCTGGTACAAGAAGAATCTTTAATATTTTTTTATCAACATCCGATAAAATAGGAACAGACTTATCTGCTCGTGCAGACATTATCATCTATAAATTGCAGCTCTAATATATATAATAATTTCGTCAGATATCTTAAATAAATACACGGGATAGATGAGTTGGAGGGAAACAGCAGTATAGGTGTTAATATATTTTATTAGGTTCTGGTTCAACTAAAAGGAATTTGTAGTTTTTTCTTATTCTTTTATTTTTCTATAGATCGGTGTAATCCAATAATTACTGTATACAAATTATTCAGATACTATCTTTTGTATCTGACGATTAGTAAGTATTTACGTCTCTATTTTGGCTATTCCCTGATACTGATTGTAAGAAATTGGTGTTTGTTTTTGCACAAGCCTTTAGATTATCACGTGTTTGTTCAAGTGCTGTATTGTATACTTTCATATTTGAGGCTAGAGCATTATTTATAAAATTGCTAGTATTTAACAGGTAACTAGTAAAGTTATTAACCATTACTGCATAGTTTTCTGCAATTTTTTGTGGATTATACAAGTCCCATACACCACTATTTCTATCTACTTGTGATTGGAAAGAGCCTATTACTTGTTTTTGTTCTTCGATATAGTCAGAAGCAATCTCTCTTATGGTTTTAATAGTTTGTTCTTGATACTCAGCAATACGTTGCGAATATCTTGGAATCTCTCGTGTGGCTTCATCAGTTGTTCGTTTTACATTATTTAATACGTTGTCTAGTGTCTTGTTTATAGCATCTTGTTGTTGATTTATTGTGTTATTTGTTATTTCATTGAAATTATTGCCGTCTTTGTTAAAGTT
>DASUZI010000163.1:0-10902 GCA_036376955.1 Nitrososphaeraceae archaeon | reverse complement strand
ATTGCATTGAGAGGTGTTCCTACAGACATTATACTCTACTATTTATTAATATGAAGACTCTAAATAACAACATTTATTCAAAATTTTAGTTTTGAACTGTTAAGGTTTCAGTTTTTTATATATGATCAATTTTAGTTTAGTCCTATAAATAAAACCTATGCATATTATTATCGATAATACGATTACACTATAAATAATAATTGAATTTGCACTACTACTAATTTTATTAACAATACCGTCGGTATCTAACTGAAAGGTGACAATAAGAGGATTATTTTCGTATTTTTCATCACCAGCAATTTTGGTTAGTAATGATAATGAATATTTTCCTTCATGTTTAAAAACATATGGATAACTCATATCGGCAAATGAATAAAATTTGTATGGAACTTGGTGAACTATTTTATTAGTATTTTTATCCATTATTATTAGAGATACAAAGGTATTCCCTACATCATTTCCATTTTCTTGAACATTCAAATTCAAAAGAGTATCATCATCATTTACTTTTGGGTTTTTAGGATAGGGAAGAAATCCTATTTGATAACCATCCTTTTCTATGAACACTGCATTAGGAGTTCCAGGAAAAATATGAGCATATGCTAAATTAATAATTTCATCACCACGAAAAGAATATTCATAAGAGAATATTGTAAAAGATATAATTAATACAAGTAACAACAAAAAATACTTTTTCTTGATCATTTTATCTACTTCTTTTTTTTGGTTTAAAGATATTACTTACAGTATAACATTATTTTTAACTTTAACTTAATATCTCTTGACATATGAGCATAAGTTGATTCAATACTAAAAAAACCAAATTAAAAATAAAAAAAATATTATTATAACCAAAGAAGGTGGCAGAGACTTTTTTCATAATGGAATTTAGGCAAAATTGTTATTTTAACCTACAAATTAAGCGAAAATTTCGTGCTTTTATTGTGTCGTTTCTATTCCAAATTTAATATATTCTGGGGGTGATAGGTTGAAATAGTATCCCCTTGGAATGCCTAATTCTCCAATGAAGTTGCCGATTGAATTAAATTTATGAGAGGCAGGTTCAACTCCCCAAGCAGAATGTGTTAACGAATTTTTATATAAAACTTTATGGGCTGTTGAATCCTTTGTAGTAAATGAGTAATCTATATGTTCTTTATTTTTTCTGCTTTTTTTATCTATAAATATTATTTTAAAAATGGCTTTCTCGCCGGATTGAATAGTAGAAGATGTCCAACTTATATATAGATCAATATCATTTTCAAAACCCCTTTTACAGTTTTGATATCATCTGTAACAATGATTTTTCCTTGATTTTTCCTTTCATCCATGGGTATTTTATTGATTGAAAAAGATATTCTCCTTCTCCTTTAAATTCATAATTAAAATATTGTTTTGGTTTGATATTTTCTGATTCTGCAACTACAGTTTTATTAGTGTCATTAGACATAATCTGTATATTGTGAAGAATGTTATCAGCATATACCATTTTATTTCTTCTCCTGTGCTAATAGAATATTCTGTTATATCATATTCTAAAATATATTTCAATTTTTATATTTATAAAATTAAAAAAAATGGATAGTTATTTTAAATACTTATTGTTACTATTGTTACTAAACAATAATAGATTAAATAGGCATCTTGCTGTTTATTAGTTTTATGATGAAAGAATCTGATTCAAAGACACACGGAAGTATGCGATTAGCCCAAATTGGGTTAGGAGCTATTGCAATAATTATATCTTTAATTGTTCTAACATATCCCGGGTTGTCTACAATATCATTAGTACATTTCCTTTCCATTCTGTTCTTCATAGTGGGAATTGAAAAAATTATAACAGGTATTTTCTTCAAGAGTAAGTCTAGATTTGCAAGTATAGGTTTAGGAATTTTGGTTTTAATATTGTCTGGTTTGGCATTAGCATTCCCTGTAGGTACTACTTATATACTCGTACTGCTTGTTGGTTTCGCTTTGCTGTTTGATGGTATTGCTCGTATAGCTTATGGAATTGGAGAAAAATCAGAGAGCAAATTCAACAGATTCTTCAGTATAGGTGTAGGAATCATATCTATCGCTATATCAGTATTTATATTGGCTTCACCCGTATTTGGTTTTGTATTTGTAGGATTTCTAATAGGAATAGCAATTTTAATAACTGGAATTCAAATCTTAATTGCTGGATTAAGAGGACGAAAAAGTAGGGTTTGAGCCACCTACAATGAATACTGGCCAATGAAATAAAGAATTTATTTTTTTATTTCAATCATCTTAATAATACAAAATTTTGAGTTGTACAGAAAAAAAGCAAAAATTAATTATGAAATATTTTGGCGAGATATTCAACAACTGATTTTCCTGTCAGTTCACAATATGAAACAAAAACGTCATAACTTTTACCACTTGCTAATAATTATTTCTAAAAATAAATATCTTTAATAATAAATGTTTAACAATTTTAATTGTGTTATTAAGACTCTCAAGGATGGCGTTTAAGTCTAATATACTCGTCTTACTCAAAGATCTATTTTCACGTTCCACGCTAAACTAGTAGGCGCTAGAAAGCTACGGGTCCGTCTGGTTGCGAGGTATTTTTGCCTCTATTTTAGTCTAAGATTATATCTATACAAACAAATAAACTTTTGTTCATAAATTTATCTCAATTATTGAAAAAAATTGATTACATTATTGTATTGTATTCATTGAATTAAAAATTTCTGACTATTAATCTCAATTTAAACATACATATGCATTTTGCTTTATCATTTTAGGTTTTTTTTCATTATTGATAAATTTCCAAATATTGGCATCTTTTACAGCATCAATTTCACAGGCAGAAATTTGTTTAACAGTCTCATTTACAGTTGGAGACATAAGAGAATTAGGAAATTGTGAATGACCCAAACCAAGTGCATGACCAATTTCGTGTTTAGTTATATGTTCTACAATAGTTCTATTTAATTTTAATCCATTATATGATTTTGAAACTGAAATTTCTACGTTCTCTATAAATCCCCTTTTATCAAAATAAATTACTGCTTTGCCTCCTTCTTGGTCAGTATTTTCATTTTCTAATTTTATTTCTATATCTGCATCTTTGTTATTTTTGATATTTTTAAATTGAATATTATTTAGATTTTTTTCCCATTCAGAAAATGCTGAGTTTACAATTTTTTCAAGATCATTACTTTTTTCTATACTATAGGTCAATACACCATCTTTTAATTCTGTTCCCCATGTACAACAGATATCTATCTTTCTTTCAGTTAATTCTTGCGATAATATTTCATGAAAATTCAGGACTATAAAAGAAAAAAGAAATAGTATAACAAAAATTAAAGGAATTTGAAGAAAATCTTTTGAATTCATGTTATTTACCAAATTTAATTAAATTATACAATAGATTTCTGTTAATTCTAGTTAAATCTTCAAGGAATAATAATATTAGATACAATTTAATTGAAATTAATATTATGATCGGATGATACAGGTTCTTTATGTTTCTTGAATAAATCAACTTCAGTTTGAATATTAATAAAATTGAATAATTCTATTGTTATCAAAGACAAGTAAAAGACTAGTGATATTGAAGGATAAATCATATGTTTACTCATTATAAAAACTTAAATGTAAACGTAAATATTTATAATTTGATTAACAATGTTAATTATCAAATCAATTACACTAAATTTCCTTTAATATCCATTTATAATACAAATCTAATAAAATGAGGCAAAAGAAATTATTGTATTATAAAATATGAAATCTCATTATTTAGCTTTAACTCTCATGTAATGTAAAATGATCAAGTATTTTACCATTATTTGTATGGAATGTACCTACTAGTTGTTTACCTTGGTTTGACAATTCCATATTTAGGAATCCATGTTTACTTTCTTGAATAACATAATAATCATGTGTTTCTTTAACAGGATCAAGTTCATCACCTGCAGTCCCTACTGATAGAAAAACTATGCCATTAGTAGGAGGATACTCAGAAAGATGATCTATAGCAATTATGGGATTTGGTGTATCTGATTTATCATTTTTTAATTCTTCATCTTCATTATATAGAATTGGATAGGTTCTTTCATAGTATTGATTGTGACTAGATAAAACTAGATCAATATCATATTTTTGGAAAAGTGGTTGATAGGTATCTCTAAGATCATTTGCTTCTTGTTTGTCCTGTTTTGTAGAGTATAAAGGTTTATGTTGATGAACTATGATCCAATCTACATTTGGATTTGTAGATGTCTTTTCTAAATCATTTTTTATAAATTCATATTGTTTGCTTCCTTCTTCAAAAGGGTGTTCTGTAGACATACTTATTAAATGTGCATTTTGAAAGTCATAAGAATAATAGGGATTATCTAATTGATGATAATCAACAATTTGTTTATAAATTTTTTTAAATTCAGCATCATGATTTCCTACGGCTATACGCATTTTGTCTTTTAACTGCTCTGACATTTCAATCCAACAATCTGCAGATTTTACATCCTTCACATGATCACCTGTAGTAATTATCAGATCAGGATTAGCATTTATCACATTCTTAATTGTTCTTTCTGTTTCCTCATTGCAATACCAATCCCCGGCAGCAATTATGTTATATTTTTCATCAACAAACATCAAGGTAGAATTATAAGTAGAGGAGGATGTAGTTTGATTTTCAGCATAAACATTGCTACTAATATTAATTTCTAATAAAATAGTAAAAGATATACACACTATTAACACATATAGTACTCTGTTAGCATTTAGACTAGCGATTTTGTTTAATTTCATAAAATTCTTCTATTTGAAATTTAGAACCACAGTATTAATAAAATAATTGATACAACTGTTTAACTGAATAGTAGAACAACAACTAAAGAAATTTATTCATATAAGTACTTGTACCACTATTACTGTTGTGACAGGTAAGTAAGATAGAAGGAATAGAAATGGATGAACAAAAATACAATAAAACAATTCCTAGCGATAATAATATTGATCGCATATTGAAGTTCATTCATGAAAAACCTGCCTGTCATCTTAGACAAATAAAAAAGGAATTAAACATTTCAATGGGGACGGTTCAACACCATCTTTATAAATTGGAAAAAGATGGAAAAATAACTGCAGTCAGAAATGGATTATACAAATATTATTTTCCAATAGGTTTGTTCCAAGCAAAAGAGAGAAATTTATTACAAATTTTAAATCAAGAAACTGCTAGAGATATTTTATTTTATATAGTAGAGGAAAAAAATCCTTCACAATCAGATATTGTTAATTATATTAAAATATCCAATGCTGCTGTTAATTGGCATATTTCTCGATTAATTGAACTAGATTTAATTAATGAAAATAAAGATGGAAAATTTAAAAGATATAAACTAAATGTGGATTCAAAATATTTAATAGCACTAATGAAAAATTATTATCCTAATATATGGAATATATGGAGTAGCAGAATAGCAGAAACATTTCTTTCACTATCTCAAAGTGAATAAGATACAGAGAAAAAAAGGAAAAAAATACGATAATTGCTTAAAAACAATATCCCTTCGTTTCTACAATTATACTAATCTTTATAAGTAACAATATAATCAATGAATAAAGAGTGGTTGATTTATTAACAAATACTGATGAAATTATAGAAATAATTGTCGGTATTTTTGCATTATTTTTATTTGCTCTTTCAATTTCAGCCTATAGAACTATACAATTAAAAAAAATGATTTTTGCTATAGCAGCTTTTGGGTTATTTGCGGTTGAATCGTTTATTGATTATTTGGAAGATGTTGTGCCAATATTGGATACTCCTTATATAGATATATTATTAGCAATTATATCTCTGGCAATACTAATATTATTCTTTTTAGCATTTATAAAAAGAAAATAAATATTAGCAATTTCAGCAAATTATTTCTTATATCATGACAAAACACTAAATACTATATTGATATATAATAATATCAATTATTAATATTGTAATACAAGTATTTAATTGAAAGATAATTATTGTTCGTTAAATAGGAAAATATTTTAGTACTTGTATCAATTTACTTATTAATATACAAGTATTATAGAAATTAATGAATAAACATAAACAAAAACAACAAAAAATATCATATATCAGTTTGATGGCAATAACAATCGCAATGACAGGGATGTTTTTTATACCCAATATGATATTGCCATCTAATGCACAAAATACAACAATAACAGATACAATAGATGTGGAAACGGTTAAACCTCATTTGGATGATGCAAAGAAAGCATTTGATAGTGGAAATTATGCAGAAGCATTAAAACATATAGACTTGGCTGAAAATCAATTAGATATAGCAGATGATCTTGTAGAAGCAAAATTAGGTCAAAACTAAACGAATAAAGTAAAACATCTTCAAGTGAATCTAAATTCAATTATTTTTTAATCTAATTATTTTTTATTATAAGATTTATAAATAGTAATATGAGTCTTTAAGTGTTGAATTTAAGTCTGATATAAAAAATCCTCATAATTAAATAGTTGTACCACACTGGCTTTATATGACAATAATATATTACTTTAGTTGAACCACATTCAATTGATCAATAAAATAAAAACAGATCTCCAATTATACAAATTAAAATTTTATCATAATCTGAAATTTCAAGATATAATATACAAATTGAGAATCGTCGATAACTTAATATATTTTAACAAATTTAATTGAAAAGTTATAATTTAGAGAGGTAAACATAATGAAAAGCATTTTTTGGATATTTTCTATTTTTGTACTACTGACAGGATTAACAATAAATTTCAATTACAATATTTATGCTCAGAAATCCTCTTTTAATAAACAAAATACTAATTTCAATATCGCAGTTGCTGCAGATTGGGGCTGTGATGAAAACGCTGAAAAAACAGCACAAAATATTCAAAGTAAGAATCCTGAAGTTGTTATTGCTAATGGAGATTTAAGTTATAGTGAATCTTCAGAATGTTGGCTTGGAATAATACAGCCATTTAAATCAAAGATGATGATAGCCATGGGAGATCACGATTATAGTGATACTAGTGGTGGAGCAATAGGTATAATTAATCAATATCTAAAGCCTTTGAATCTACCGAAAACATATTATTCTTTTGATATTAATAATGTTCATGTTACTATTATAGATCCATATATTGATTTTAATCCTGGCTCTGCTCAGTATCAATTCATTGAAAACGATTTAAAAACTGCTTCTACCAATTCGAATATAGATTGGATATTTGCTGTTGAATCTAAACCATTGTATACTTCACCTTCAAAACATGATGCCGATCCTGCTATAAGAGATACATATCACCCTCTCTTTGACAGATATAACGTAGATTTGGTATTAAGTAGTGACAATCACAATTATCAAAGGACATTTCCATTAAAATATAATAGTCAACAAGATGGAGCTAGTTCTAATCCAATAATAACAGATAGTAACCAAAATAATTACAATGGAGATTATGAAGGACAAATTTATCTAATAACTGGCACTGCTGGTAGATCTCATTATGATCTTGAAGGTCAAGCACCTTTTGTAGTAAAACAAAATGATGATGATTATGGTTTTCTAAATATTGATATTAATACAAATAATACATCGTTGACTGGCACTTTTTATTCTAATGGAAATGATGAGACATTAAATAACAATATGAATGAAAATAATAACGTAATAGATCAATTTACAATCTCTAAGGTTAACTGACTGCAGTCAATAATCTAGAAAAATATTATAATGATTTTTCGATAGATTGCATAGTTGTATCATTTCATAAACAAGTATATACCTCTGAAAGTTCTCCAGAAGACGAAGATTTTAGAGAAATATATCATCCTTTATTTGACTAATACAAAGTAGATTTAGCCTTATAAGGCCATCTTCATGCTTATAAAAGAATGTATAATATTACTTTTAATAGTGATGATGAAGATGAACTTATTGTAAGAGACACAAATCCAAATACATATATTAATCCAAATGGAACTATTTTCGTAACAGTTGGGATAGGTGTTGCTTATGACATGGAATTATCTTTATTAGATGATTTTTCAACAACAGGTATAGACGGTGATTTTTGGTATATTAGATATAATGATTAAAAATAGTAGTAATAATTCCAACAAAACAACTGCAAGTAGTAATAATGCTAATAATACTAAGTATTGACAGTAGATTTTATTTAAAATGAAGATAATGATGAATTCAAAATTTTGAATGAATTTAATATAACAAAAACTAGTTAATAACCAAATATTATGTAATCTTATTGTATAACATACATTACTATACTGTTAATTTTTCTACAAAAATAACTATTATTAAATACTTATAAAATATAGAAATATTATGCTTCATTATTTATATTCATCATATTTTTCACTAAAAGTATTGACACAATCAATAGGTACATTATTACCTATATCTTTATCCCTGTTAACAGGAATATTTACTATCTCCTTTTTCTTTTTAATAGCTCAAGCAGAGCTCGATGAGAATATAGAATTATATTCTAAAACAACAAAAGATGATAAAGATAATTCAAATCAACCAATACTAATAAAACTAGAAGAAAATTATACTTTAGGTAAAAATATTTCTTTTTATGATGGCCTTGGATTATATATTGAGATTTTTTATCCTTGGACAATTCTTGATAAATCAGACAAATCAACTTGCTCCAACATAGATTTATGTTTTATTAAACTTGGAATAATTAATGGGACTAATATGCCACAAGCATGGATAATACAAGATAGGTTTGAAAGCCAAACAATTAAAGAATATTGTAAATGTAATACCTTGGAAGATTATAAAAAACATTTTTACACAAATATGATTTCCCAATTTGATAAATTTTCTCTAATAAAGGAGAATCAAATTACTTTGCCAGATGATAGATCATCAATATTACTAGAATATGAATTCTCACCTAAAAATACACAAATTCATACTTATACTATATTTACAAAAAATGATGATTCATTCTATCAGTTTACTTATTATTCAGATCCAGAATCCTTTTCAAGATATTTATCGGATTTTAAAAAAGTAATTGATATTATAAAATTTACTGCACAAAATGAATTATAAAAGTAAAATTATTTTTTTAACTTATCATGAACCTGGTTTACCCTCAAATGATTAAAGCAATCAAAAAGGTTAAAGATTCTATTATTCTTGTCTTTCTTCTACGAGATTGTCAGAGTTAGTAAATTATGGATATGAAACGAAAGGATGAATAAGTCTATCAAAATAGACCAAAGCATAGTATCTTATACACATTGTGCTAAAACTTTTAGCATATTTGTAAAATTTGAAATTATGTATTGTAATACTACATTATTTTATTTTATTAGAGAATAGTTATTGTGTTGTTGTTCATTTGCTTATTTTTATTGGTAAATCAATTCGAAAAAATGCTACTAATTTAGTTTTTATAGAACTGATATAGTTTTTTATTTCTATTTTTTCTGTAATAATAAAATCAGATATAATATCAAAAGATATAATAAATAATTTTATTCATCAGCTCCCAAAAATCCAATTCCACTAACAACTTGTGCGGCTATACGTGAAGTTGAATTAGGATCAACAGCTGCAGATAGATATGTAAATAGCATTGAACCTCCTATTACTAAAGAATTTGTACTTATTCCAGCAGGTTTACCCCTTGATTCTCTTTCTGCTCCTATAACAAATCCTGCAGCAAGAGCAAAGATAATATCTATTAGAAAATCAATTTGTAATCCTATCTGCCAATTGTCTAACATTTTAAATTGACTAGATTGTTGATCATATATAGATTGATTACTACTAAAGTACAAAATCAACAATCTTTCCAATATATTATTTAGTAGTTAGAGACAAATTTTTTATGGTTCGGAAATATGTGTAGCATAGACATTTGTTTATATTAATAGCGAAAATATAATAAAACCCATAGCAAGTGAATTGATATAGATATTATTCTTTGATATCCTATTGTTATTCATAATCTAATTTCTATCAAATCAGATTTATATATTATAGTATAAATGATATTAGAAAGAGAAATTTAGTTTATAAAATTAACTATTTTATTTTGTCTCATCACAATCATAATCTGATCTAAAGTGTGACTTTCCACTATCTGTAACATAAATATAGCCTTTAGAATCCATTGCTATATCGTGTGGAATTAAAAATTGATCATCTTTACAGCCTAAAGATCCCCACATTGTTATAAAGTTACCTTCAGCATCAAATTTTTGTATTCTAACATTTCTAGTATCTACTACATACACATTTCCTTTTGAATCAACAACAATCCCATGATTCTCAATAAACTGACCTTTATCCTTGCCTTCACTTCCCCAATGTTTGATAAACTTACCATTGTCATCAAATACAGATACTCTAGAATTTTGTCTACCATCAGTAACATAAACATTGTCTTTAGAGTCCACTGTTATATCATGTTGATGTACAAATTGCCCTTTCTTTTCACCTTTTTTTCCCCACATATCTATAAAATTACCATTACTATCGAATTTTTGTACTCTTGGTAGTACCTGATCACTAACATACACATTATCTTGCGAATCGACAGCAATACCCCAAGGTTTTTTAAATTCACTTTCCTTTGAGCCTTCTTCACCCCACATTGTTATAAATTTACCATTACCATCAAATTTTTGAATATTTTTCCTAGAATATTCTGCAAGATATATGTTATCTGAAGAATCTACAGCCATACTTTCAGGTTGCAGAAATTCACCTGGACCTATTCCTTTTGTGCCCCATTTAGTAATAAAATTTCCATCTTTATCAAATTTCTGTATATTGCACTTTTCTGCATCACTAACATACACATTATCTTGCGAATCTATAGTTATT
>DASUZI010000162.1:0-15866 GCA_036376955.1 Nitrososphaeraceae archaeon | reverse complement strand
CTATAATAACCTTCAATGAGCATTTAAAGGTATAATTAACCATATTATATAGATCATGACTACTTTTTCAAAATCTTTAAACCTAAATATCAATCGAGTGAAGATGACATTTTGAGTATCTGAATTTCTTGTTCAGATTTTCAAGTCAGTAGAATTGTTGGGATAAAATCACTATCTTAATTTTACTATTATTGGAGTTGTTTTTTCTTTCTTCCAGATTTGTGACCTAAATAAATAATGACAAATCCTCCCAATACTATTATTAATCCGATAGATCCTATAATTACTAAAGGTATTGTCATTGTAGATGCAATCCAAAGCAAACCGAATGAAACAATTAGTACCCCAAGTAAATAGCCAGCAAATTTACTTGCATATCCCATATATAAATGTCTAACATTTGGATTTTAAGGTTTTAGTTCAATTTAGAAAATAAATTTAAATGGTAGATTATAATTATTAATTCTTCTCTAAAAATTGTATCTTTTGATGTAGGTATAATACGGTTTGAGACTAATATAACTCGCTTGATGGCTATAATACTATAAATTTAATCTAACTTATTCTATTATTAAAATTAATAGGTATAAGAGAATTATTAATAGTATTTGCCAGGTTGAGTACTTCGATCTAGATAACAATTTTTTATGGATTATTAACTTTAGCATCTTATAACTTTATTACTATGCATTTATAATATAATTTAATGGCTATATCTACCAAAGACAATAATACTTTAAAGAAAAAAGAGTCTTCATTAGGAAATATGCTTAAAGGTACAGGGATGTTTGTAGGTATCTTTATTGTAGTTTATGTAGTTATAATATTTGCAACTGGAGGATTCAGTCAATAAAATACATATTCTTTTTTTATTATCAAAGATTAATATTTGATTTTGGTGATGACATATTGATCACAAATGATATATGTCCAAATTATAGAAAGTTTTAGATTTTAATAATATAATACCTATGGTGGATAGTAATATTATATTTATCTATTTATATGAAGATTGGAGTAATATAAAAAAAATTGAAGCAAATTATTTACACACGGCGTTTCCATATTTTTTTCTAGAGACATTTATTCCTATTGTTAACGATGCGTAATAGGATTAAAAATGTAAACCCATCCTTATTATCTATAAAGTGAGGTTATTTCATTTTTTCATAATTAAGGAGTATTCTAAAAATTAGGATATGAATATGGATAATAATTGCCATTCACTAATCTCTTTTACTATCATCGATTAATACAATTATTTCCGTTAAGATATTTCATTTATTCTATATATACTAGGATTTAGTAGTGGTAAACAGTATCTCCGATTGTCTTTTTCCAATCTGACCTGATTCCTGGTTTCCCTTTCATTTTTTCAATATAATTAAATGCAGAAAGACCAGCTGCAGCTCCATCGCCACAAGCAGCCACAATTTGCTTATACAATATATTCGTTGCATCGCCGGCTGCAAAAATCGCGGGATGTGCTGTTTTCCCACCTTCCGTCACTTCTATTTCGCCTTTTGAATTAACTTTAACTAAGTGTCTCACAAAATCTAAGTTGATTTTTGATCCCATTTCAATAAATAATCCATCAACGTCAATTGTCTTTTCCAAACCAAGATTATCTTTAATTACAATTTTTTGGAGAGTATTGTTACCTTGAATTTCTTTGATAATAGTATTAGGAACCAATTCAACATTCCCTTTTTTCTCTATAGAAGATATCATCTCTTTGTCACCTCCTAAAGCACCCCCTCTGTAAATTAAATAAACCTTAGATGCCATCCTAGAAAGAAGAATTCCAGATTCAAGAAGATATCCCCCCACTCCAACAGTAGCTGTGACTCTATCTTGATAAAATGGAGCATCACATTTAGTACAGTAATGTATACCTTTGTTTGCAAACACATTTTCGTTTGCAAGTCCTAAATTATTTGGCACTTTACCTGGTGCCAATACTATAGATTTACAAGTATATTCTGATCTATTAGTTTTAACGTTTAATCCATTCTCGGATTCATCTATTCGTTCAATTGTATCATATACCATTTCGCCCTTAAAAGTAAGATATTGGTTTTCTAAGGTTCTAGCAAGTAAAGGGCCACTAGACATAATTGTTCCAGGATAGTTTTCAAGACGTGGAATTAGATTTAATTGACCACCAAGGTCCTTTGATATAACTAAACACGAAGTTCTTTGGCGAGCAATGTAAATACCTGCTGACAATCCGGCAGGTCCAGCACCAACTACAATAATTTCATAATCGTTGGTCAATTATCCCACCGAAATTAAAGATGTAAGGTTATTTACACCTTCTATTTTGTGAAGATGATCATCTATAGAATTCTTGATCTGTTGTATATCAGATGATTCTAAGATTACTAAAATATCATAAATCCCATATACAGACTTGACTTCCTTAACACATGATATTTGTTTTGCCGTTTCAATAATACTTTGTTGTTTTTTATAATCAATATTTAATAAAATATATGCTTCATTCATTAAATTTTTCTACCTCTATTCTAGTATAATATTATTTTTATAAAAATTTTCGTATTTTATATAAAACAATAAGGATATTTAGATATTGGGAGTATATAAACATTGTAATATATCTCACAACATAGAGATTCTAAAGTATTTTAGAAAATAAAATTCAATTCAGTCACTAAATATCTTGAATGCTATATATTCTATGATCATATTTTGAAAGTATAATTTATAACTATATTTGTAGAAAGATTTTAATGAAATGTTTTTTAAAATAATTATAATAATCTTTTTAGTTTTAGAATTTTATTATATAATAGCAGAATAAAATTATCGTTAATAATGAATAATTTTATTATTCGAGATCTTCGTAATCTTTATTTTTTTTTACAATTAAGTTTATTTAGACACTAATTGGTACTAAACTGATTCTAATCGTAATAAATATTATACATAATCAAGCAAGGGAAATATGACCAAAAATTTAGGAAACAAGATATGAAACCAAACCTTCAATATGTAGAAAATATACCATTCTAACTTTTACCAAAGGTTCCCACAAACACTAACAAGTATCTAATTAAATAAAACAAACAATATATCAAATACATAATTGAAGGATTATAAATTGTGTATATACCAAGACTGTGAACAGTATTTAATCAACGATATTATTCTTTAGGGATCTTAAGGCATGAAGAACTGAATTTATCTTACAATTAAAAAAAAACTAAAAAATATGAAAATAATTGCTTCAAACAAAAATATTTTTTTTTAACTTAAGGAGTATTATATTCTAAATTCTTTAACCCGTTGAGATTTTATATTGTAGGGGTCAATTAATTTTATTCGGATGTGCGTCTCTGCTATCTAGTACATGGATTATGTCATTATCATCAATGTCAATATCATGTATCAGTAAGAATTCACCTGGTGCAGAACCCGGCTTACCAATACTCTTTAAGTATTGACCATCAGGCGTAAAAACTTGAATTCTATTATTTTGGGTATCAACTACATATACATTTCCTAGTGAGTCAAAATCAATCCCGTGTGGTTCATCAAATTGTCCTTCATTTTTCCCAACAGATCCCCAAGTTGTAATGAATTCACCATCTTTTGTAAATTTTGTAACAGCGCCGTTATCTTCATCATCGACATAAACATTATCTTTAGAATCAATCGATACTGCATGTAGATGTCTGAATTGACCGTTGCCTTGCCCGTATTCTCCAAATTGTTTAATAAAATTGCCTTCAGGATCGAATTTTTGAATACGATAAGCGTATTTTTCACTTGTATAGATGTTATTATCGGAATCAAAAGCTACACCCCAAAGTCTATTAAACTCTCCTGGACCGTTTCCTTTTTTCCCTATAGTCATTAATAATTTGCCATTAGGATCGAATTTCATTAGTTGTCCAGGGCCCCAATTGACTACCCATACGTTTCCTTCCTTATCAACATTAACATCCTCCATTTTGTGTGAGAAAAGATTTTCATCATTTGGAGCACCCCAAGACAACAAGAAATTACCATTACTATCAAACTTTTGGACATTCATTTTCTGTTCATCGGTTACGTAGATATTTCCCTGAGAATCTACTGCGATGTTGTGAGCATGGAGGAATTGACCATCGCCATCACCCTTAGATCCAAAACCGCCAAGGAATTTACCATTTAAATCATATTTTTGAACGTAATATTTCTGAACGTCACCACTCATTCCATAATTTGACTCGTCCATATCTTCAGAACCTTTTTTCTTTTTTTTCGAAGATTTTTCTTCTGAAGAATCGTCATCTTCCTCATCTTCATTTGTATTTGCATTTTCATCTCCATTTCCATTTGAGTAAGCATCACCATTTGTATTTGACGAGGAACCTTCATTTTCTCTATTATCGTCGATATAATCGTCTTCTTGAAACTCAAATACTTGAGCTGATATGGATTTGAAATTCATGTTCAAATAACTAAAAATCAAGGTAAAAGTAATTAAAAATAAAAATGTAAAGCTAACCCTTCTTAGTATCATCCCTTATAACTATTCCATACATAAATATTAAGATTATAATAAAGTTGTCTAGAATATATTATAGTACACTTATAACATGTTCGAGGAGAACATAAGTATAAATTTTTCAGAATATATCTTTATTACATTCGCCTTTTAAGTTTGTATGTTAAGTTTCTAATGGAAGTCATATAGAAAGATTTTTAGTAGGATTCCCATCTAATAAAGAAAATTCAATTCTAATAGATTTAGTTAACTAATTCTTTTTATTATATGATAACCAAATTCCGTTTTAACGGGTCCAGAGATTTGATCTTTTTCTAACTTAAATGCAACATCTTCGAATGGCTTAACCATCATACCTTTTCTAAAAAATCCTAAATCTCCTCCTCGTTTCCCGCTTGCTTTATCTATCGATAATTCTTTGGCTAAATTTGTAAAACTTTCACCATTTTTTAATCTATCAACTACCATTAGTGCCTCACTATTTTTTTTTACAAGGATATGTAAACACTTTATTTTATTCGATGGCATAATGAATCTATTGTATCAGCTATATTTAAAATATAAATAAACTAGTAAATTATATTGTTATATTAAACAATAAAATAAGAATATAAATTTATCTAAGGTAAAAGATGGCAAGGTATTCTTATCAAAGGAATCGAAATTTATAATAAATAATGAAAAAAACAGAAGTGTAACTTTAACAAAGTATTATTCTCATCTAGATTGAAAATTTAGTCAACCCAGTTAATAGACTAGTAATAATAAAATGCCATAGCCTAGCAATCAAATGATGATATTGGATTGATCCACAAGATTAAGTCCAGATTATAAAAAACATAATATTTCAGGGAAAGTTGGGATAATAAAAATAAGGGATATTTAGTTAGAAATAATATTTAAAATATTGTTAAAATCAGTAAGTAAATTTCCTGCAAACAATTTATTATAGTATAATTATCATATCAAGTAATCCTTTTCTTTAATACAAGTGGTTTAAATTTTTAAATATATCGGTTCTACTTTTCAAAGAAAACATTTAAATTCCTTTAAAAAACCAATTGTATATCAATAAGTAGAATTGATGATTGTATATAACAATTAGAATGTAAAGTTCCAGAAATGAACCCAGTTCTAAAATGTATCTGTTTTTATATTATTTCTTATCGAGTTATTCTTCTCATAATTTTTCGGCGCCGAAAAATTATGAGAATTAAGTACACAGTTATTTATGAAATTCTATAATGAGAAAAAATTTTAAATAATTTTATTGCTTATAGATATTGAGGAACATATTCACAACCTCACCCTACGTGATCAATCCCAGCCAAGTCATCACAATGGGCTAGGCCAATAAAAGGCCTACCCATTATAATTTTGATATTTTAAGTTATATATTTTATAGAAATTTTTAACTTTTCTCAAAAAATTATATATAACATTTATCTTATTTTACTTTGAGCAAAAGTAGAAACAGATTATGACTAATATTATATACCTTCTCATAGTTCAGTATACTTTCATATACAGCAACAGTAGCTTTCCTGTCAAGCAATAATAAATATTTTACATCTAATCTATATTGTACAAATGTAATTGATACTTTATTAGATTCTAACTATTTCTCAATCAATATAATTCTGATTAATATATTCTCAATATTATAATATATTCTGTCGTTTTAAAATGATGTACGATATTTTAAGACTAAAAATTTTTATTCTTAATTATAAGTGTCCAATATAAAATTGGTATATAACATGTTGTATTTGTTATTGAGATCTATACAACAAATAATGAATTTACATATTTTAACTCTTCTGATAAATTTATAAGTATAGATAATTTGTGATTAATAGATAGCATCATGTTAAAATTATGTAATTATGTTATCATTTCAATAATTTTAGATACCAAGGAATTTACCTTCTACAATAAACCTATTCCAGTATTTTTATAGTTTATCAAAAATATATTTTACTATTTTAAAAATTCATTTTTTATAGGTTTAATTTGATTCATTTTATCCAAATTATCAAAATCACTATTAAACTAGAATAATGATAATAGGTGAAACTAAATATATGAAGCAAAAGATTTTTAGCGTTCAAATTAGCAATAAGTTTTCCTAAAAATGAAACACTTCTTATAGTATCGATTACCTTTATTTGAATGAATTAAAAATCTATAAATTATGATGTAAATTATTTATAATTAACAATTAAACTTTTAAATATTGAACATTATAAAATTTTTTATCAAGTATGAAACTAAATATACTAATGTCTCAGGTATATCGTAAAACTAGATTAGGATTTGTATTCCTATCGTTTATTGCTTTGTTATCGTTAACAACTAACAATAATATTCTTAAAGATTCATATGAACAAATGTTAGGACATGGTCATAATCTTCCACCCTCTATTGTAGGAGATAGAGAGATCTTTCTAAATTTCACCAAACCAGAAATAGACTCAAACGCAGAAAAGGGTATAATTAATTTTGCATTAGTCGATAAAAAAACAGGAAATAATATTCCCCATGTAACTTATATTGTAGGTATTTATAATCAAGAAAATAAAAATATGTTCACTGCAAACCTCCATGGGCACAATGGAGAAATTAAATTAGAATTTCATAATAAAGGGCTCGAAAATTATAATATAAATGCAAATTATGACACCCTTTCAGCTAGTTATGTGTCTGATTTTGGAAGCCCAATAAAAATTGATGGGTCAGTTTTTAGTAACCCAGGAAAATATAGAGTGGTCGCAGAGATAACCGGAATTGACTTTGATAACACATTTTTACCAGAACCTTTGAAATATGAACATACTATCAATGTCAGGTAATAAATTATAGTTGCGTTGAAATTTTCGAATCATATATAGAACTATAATCTAATACTGGAACTTTTTTAAACGTGTAATATTTAATAATAGAAATGAAATTTAAAGATCAGATAGTTGCAATTACAGGTGCTTCTTCTGGGATAGGGAGACAAGCTGCAGTCGATTTTTCATATAATGGAGCAAAAACTATCATTTTAATTTCAAGAAATATTATGAGATTGAATCAAGTAAAAAAGACAATAAACCCAGATTGCAATGTAGAGATATATTCATGCGATATATCGGACAAAAAAATGGTCTATGATGTAGGGCAAAATATTATGAATGATATTGGAACAATTGATATTTTGGTTAATAATGCAGGAATTGGAATTTATGGAAAGGTGATTGATCAGACAATAGAAGACATTGAAAAAGTTACATCAACAAATTATTTAGGAATGGTTTACTTTACCAAAACTTTTTTACCGTCTATGATAAAAAATAAACGAGGTCATATAGTAAATGTTGCCTCTTTAGCAGCTAGTTTTGGAATCCCAGGTATGGCTGCGTATTGTGGATCTAAATTTGCAGTGTTAGGATTTTCAGAATCTTTGTCCTATGAATTAAAAAATACAAATGTAGGGATTACCGTGGTAAGTCCAATTGCTGTGAAAACTAATTTCTTTGATAATGAATCATTTAAGGGTAAGATGCCTCACAAGTTAGGATATGTACTTAACCCCAAAACTGTTTCCAGAGCTATACTTAAAGCTGCCTATTCTAAAAGAACTGAAATTGTCGTTCCATTTTTTGTTAGATCTGCTGTATGGTTAAAACATACTGTTCCATATTTAATCAATCCAATAATAAGTTCATCCTTTAAGGATGGAAATCATAGCTAAGGTCATTTAATAATTAAACTAATGACTTGGAAATATCTTGTAAAGTGGAGACAGGAAAAAAATACAAATGCTGTAGTAACTATATTCAGTAATGATGTTTTTAAGCCTTTCAAATAATTTAATTATAGTAGAATATTAATATTACAGTCACATTTAAACATATTTCTATAAAGTAACATATCCATCGTATATATAAATTAAATCAATTCAAATAGTAAATATGTTATTTTATGATGATAAAAATTGATCGAGAACATTCTGAACTTTTACTTTATTCGCCCTTCTTTTCTGAGATCTGATATTATTCGGATAAGTGTATCATAATCAATATTAACTTCGTTTAAAATAACACTATGATCAGTTTTTTTATTTTTCTTTATAAATTTTTCAACTAGAATTTTTTGTTTTTGATAGTTTCTATTTATCATATACAGAATAAATAGATATATAGATCTTATAAATCTAAAAGATAATGCACGATAAGCAATTTATTATGTTTTAATTATTTTTTTAATGTGAATAAGTATCGATGCCCTAATTGTAAATCTTTAAATTGTTTAAAGGTAACCAGGATTTTTGATGGCAGATTATTATTTACCTGTGAAAAGTGTCATGTATGTTCAGTTTTACCATTTTATAACAGTTTAGACGAAACATACCTAGAGTTTTTAGACAGGTTTGATAATGGTTATGTGACTCTCTTTGATGACCTGAAATCTGTACTTGAAACAGAAAAATTAGTACGATCTAAAAATGAGATTCAAAAAATGATTGGAAAAAGCAAAATCAATAACCATCTTATCAAAGAAATTTTGCTTTCAGATTTGGATTATGTAGTAGATCTATTCAAGTTTGAGGAATCTAAAATCTCCATAGGAAAAGAATTAAATGAATTACCGTTAGATGATATTATATTAAATCAATTAAAGGCTAGGAATATTTCAACATTGTATAAATTTCAGGAAGAAGCTATTTTTAATATTCTTCGTGAGAAAAATACTGTAATTATTGCTCCTACTGCCTCAGGAAAAACAGAAGCTTTCTGCCTGCCCATTTTACAAAAGATATATGATCTAAACAATCTACAAAATAGCAAGAATGTAAATTTCTCTTCTAACTCCAATGCATTCAGTCCTAGGCAAATAAAGGCAGTTTTTATATATCCTACAAAATCATTAGCGCGAGATCAGCTCTCAAAAATAATGGAATATTCAAAAAATATGAACATCTTAGTAAAAATATTTGACGGAGATTTAAATGCAAGTGAAAAACAAAATTTCTACGAATTTCCTCCTGATATAGTATTAACAAATTTCGATTCTATACATTACCATCTTTTGAATAATACAAAGCTTATAAAATTGTTGAATACTTTGGAATTTTTAGTTGTAGATGAAGTTCACACATATACAGGTATATTTGGATCTAATGTTCATCATATTATCCAAAGATTAGAAAGAATCATCAATAATAAAAAATTACAAATAATTGCATGTTCTGCTACGTTACCAAATGTTAAGGAATTTTGTACTTTGTTATTTTCTCGTGAGATGGAAATAGTGAATGGTGTAGGAAAAAAAGGAAACACAAATTTTGTTATGTTATATCCATCTCTTCGATCAAATAAATCATTAGTTATTGAACTAATAAAAAAAATTACCAAGAATCACAAAACTCTTGTCTTTAGCAATTCTCATATATCTGCAGAATTGATTGCATTTATTTCATCAAAACAAGGAATAAAAATTGGGGTGCATAGAGCTGGTCTTCTTCCCAAAGATAGAAAGGTTGTAGAAAATTCTTTTAAGAATGGAATAATAGATGTTATTTCTTCTACACCTACGTTAGAATTAGGAATTGATATTGGAGATATAGATGCAGTCATATCTAATCTTGTTCCTATAAATAGACTTTTACAAAGGCTAGGAAGAGCAGCAAGAAAGGGACAAGAAGGATACGCATTCTTGGCTCTTGGAAATGACCCAATTAGCCAATATTATAAAAATCATCCAGCTGACTATTTTGTTGACCAAGAAATACCATATATAGATCCTTTTAATCCAATAATAATGGAAAACCAAGTTCTAGCTATGTGTTTTGATAGACCTATTTCAAAAATCGAAGCCAAGAATTACCTACTAACGCTTTCCAAATTGGAAAGTAAGGAATTAATAATATTTAGTAATGGAAAATATGTTCCTAATCTAGATAAACAAGAGATACTAAAAAATTACAGTATAAGAGGAATTGGAAATGGTATAGATATTCTTTTTAATGGTAAAATTATAGGAAATAGAAACTTACCACAAGCGTTGGAGGAATTGCATGATGATGCAATTTACTTTCTTTCTGGAAGAAGATATGAAGTTAAAAAATTAATACTTGACGAAAAGGGGGAAAGAAATTTTGCAGAGATTGATAAAATATCAATGAACTATCCTTACTATACGAAGTCGATAATGGAAGAATATCCGGAAGTATTAGAAATTTTTGAAGAAAAAGATATTTTTGGGATAAAGTTAAGATATTGTTCTTTAAATATATTTAAAAAAGTAGTAGGATATTCAAATATTGAGATTGGGAAGGAAGTTAATCAAGGAAAAAAAGTTTTTTTTAATGAACCAATAACCTATAATTATAACACAAAAGGATTTATATTTCGAGTGCCCCGCCCCCTAGAAATTTTAAAAATGACTCCGGAGAAAGAGAAAGTGGAGATGAGTGGATATCATGCTACTGAACACGTGCTTATTGAAGGGAGCAGCATGTTAATAGGAGGAGCTTCACAGGACATCGGGGGAATTTCATTAGGAGATACAGGTATGATAGTAATTCATGATGGCAGCATTGGTGGTAATGGAGCAAGCAAAAGTCTTTTTGATAAATTTGAGTTAGCCATCAAAAGGGCTCTTTCTATCATTACAGAATGTCCATGTGAAAATGAGGATGGATGTCCACGTTGTACTTATTCATATCGATGTGGGAATAATAATGAATATTTACACAAGCAAGCTGCAACAGAAGTAATTACTCGTATCATCAATAAGGAAAAGACAGAATTATTAGATTTTAACCGTATTCACCATACTTTAATTTAGGATAATTAAGGAGATTTCGGAAGATATTATTCATAACATGATTTCTATCTTAATTGTTTGTTAATTAAATTATCAAGTATTGAAATTTAACTTGTTATCTAAATTGGTTTTAGACGATTCAGAGATAATACCTTGAAGAGACTCTTTTGTACTATCTGTAATATTTTTTATTACGGGTGTAATACCAATCTTATCTACGCCCTTTAACACGCCAGTGAAAAAAGTTTCCCATCCTAAACCAATAATAGCTAGAAATAGTACTATGGCAATAAACCATAAAATTACTCCCATATTATTATTTAGTACATTTTATAAGTATATTAATAGTTAGTCAGATTTTTTGAGTTTAAATTTAGATAATCTATGTTATGGTAAAAAATTCACTATTTTAATTAGTGATAAATAGTATTTCTACTATATAACGAAAATGAACCTACTTAAAATTTCCGCGATAACCTTAAAGATTAAAAATATGAGAAAAGAATGGCAATTTTATTCAAAAATTCCAGGATTAACCTTACGTTATGGTGGACCTAATAGTTCTTTTACATCCTTTGAAATGACTGATGAGTTCAACAATTCAAAATCCTACATCAATCTAGAGCTTACAAATCGATTAAAATTTGACACGAATTTTGGTAGAATTATTATTTATTCAAAAAACGTGGATAATCTTTACGAATATTTCCAACAAGATCAAGATATATGTCATTTAATTAAGCTTAAAAATAAACCAGTAGATGGCGCATGGGGAGAAAGGTACTTTCATATTTTAGATCCGGAAGAATATGAATTGTCATTTGCTCAATTGATAGATCAAAATTAAGGATTATATAAATTAGTATACTCAAAAAATG
The DNA here is from genome assembly GCA_036376955.1 of Nitrososphaeraceae archaeon. GTDB lineage: Archaea > Thermoproteota > Nitrososphaeria > Nitrososphaerales > Nitrososphaeraceae > TH1177. Next base: position 3,659 of record DASUZI010000162.1, on the reverse strand, counting down.
AGTTTTTTTATATATTCCAATATTAGGGTAACTTATGTCACCTTCATATGTATAGTTTTTGAAATTGATATTACCTCATCTTCTGCACCTAACATCAGAATATAATCCCCCATAGCAACATCATTGGAGAGGGTGAATACAAAAGATACTTCTTTCGATTCATTCTTTTTTAATGCTATTGAATTTTCGCTAAAAATTCCAATTGATGTGCCCAAGTCTCCACTTGTAGTCAAAGTAGTTGAGGATATAGGATGAAGAGAAGAATCAGTATTTGCCTTAATCTCAAATTTAATTTCTTTGCTTTCTCCTGGAGTAAGTGTTATTTCTTTGTTATCGATATTAATTGAGAATGGTAAAGGTATACTAGTATTAACATGACCGATCTTGTTTTCACTCCATTCAGTGAACCAAATTGATCCATCGTAAGTTTCATCGGTAAGTTGTAATACATTACCTATACCACAACTATTTTCTGGTAAGTCAGGCTTGCATTGCCCAAATAGTTTGTTTTGTGATGGAATCCAATATTCAACTAATTTGAGTTCCTCTGGGAAGAATTTTCCAATTTTGTTACCAGTATGCTCATTAAATATAATAGAATTATTTTGTCCTTTTTTCATCCAGTAAGGCAGAGTATATGCTTGTCCTTTGGCTTTTTCTCCAGCAAAAATCTTGTCCGATGCTGTAGAAGTTATAAACTTTGTTAAGGAACTGTTTATAGGATTTAATTTAACAAATATACTAGTTCCGTGGTCACTTACCCAAATATTACCTTTTTCATCAATAGTTATCCCGACAGGAGAAGGAAGATCTCCTAAATCATATTTTTTAAATAATTTATTTGTAATATCATATTTATAAATTTGACCTTTGTATCCAAAAGCAAGAACAGAGATCCAAACATTATTATTTTTTTTATCTACTACAATTGAGCCAGTACTAATGAGAGATGGATCGAAATCTTTAAAATCCTCAATAGGAAGTGGAATTTTAGCAATTCCATCTGCTGTTTCACTTTTCATTAAACTCAAATTTCCCATGAATAAGGATTGTGTCCTAATTCCGGCAAAGAAAATATGACCATTGTTATCAAAATCAATTGAAACAGGATAAACTGTACCAAATGATAAGTTACTTTCGGGGATTTTAAAATGCTCAAATTCCTTGTTTTGTTTGCTAAATTTCCAAATTAAATTTTGTTTTTCATCAGTAAACCATAAATTTTCGCCTGAGGGATCAAGTTTGATGTCCCAAACTTGAGAGGAATCGATGGGATTATTGCGAGACTGCCAGATTGGTATATCATATTTGGTAAAAATATTTGTTTCAGGTTGATATAAAATTAATGACCCCTGTTTTGTAGCAATATACCATAATCCTTTAATTTTGTCATCGTATATTATTGCCAATGGCATTTCGCATTCATTATTTAATTTTATTTCTTTGACATATTGATTAGAGTTAGGTTTAGAATTAATCCCGCAAAATTGACTTTTAAATTTTTCTATAGCTTGTTGTTTTGAAAACTCTTGTTGCTTGGAAAACTCTTGTTGATCTCCAAAGGCAGGAGTTAATATATCATTGTGCATATATTCATTTATTAAAAAGCTTAGAGAAAAATTAAAAGTCAGATTTGAGGAAGAAATAAAAATAGTCAACGTTATAAACGAAGCGATTAAAAGGGCATAATATCCATAATTTTTACAAAAGATATTCATCTAATAATGTTATATTATTAGGCCTTTATATCTCATTAAGAACTACATATGTAATAATATATTTATTGAAATAAAAAATATTAAAATTTACTGGAAACCAATCTATTTAGTGTTTGTTCAAAAATTTCATAAGGTAATGCCCCAGGTATTATAGACTGAATACTATTGTCTTTGATCAGGATAAATGAAGGAGTTCCAGATAATCCCATCGATCTAGCAATATTATCATTATTTTGTACAATAAGAGAATATTTATTGGATTCTATGCAGTCAGAAAATTGGGTCATATTAGGTATATTGATATTTTTTGCAAACTGTTTAAGACTGTCACTTGTTATCCAGCCAGTTCCTTCTCCTTTCCAATTATCGTATAATTCAGTATGATAATCCCAATATTTGCTTTGTTCACCTGCACAATAAGATGCTTCTGCTCCCATGGTTGAAGCTTTATCCGTTGGAATATCATTTACGATATAGTCCTTAAATATAAAATTGATTTTACCCGTATCCACGAAGTTTTTAATAATTTTTTCGCGTGTTTCATTATGAAATTTTGCACAGAATGTACATTGATAATCTCCAAATTCAACCATTGTAATATTAGACGAGTTTCCCAATATTGGGACAAAATCAGAAACAGGATTTAATAAATAAGAAGAAAATTGATTTAATAATTCTTGCTCATTATAATAATTGAAAGATGCAAGCATTTTCTCATAAATTGGCAGATTACGATAATAATCCGTATAATTTGAGGTTAGTGAAATTATATACAGATTTCCTCCTCGAATTATACCTACATCTGCGTTCTGAATCTTATTTTTATTTCCATCTACATATGAGTATATCAGTTTGTGATTGTTATCCTTGATATCTGCAAGTTGGCTAGATTCAATTAATTCAAAATCATCAAGTGTCCTAACAAATTCATCTAATGTAGAATCTACTACAGATTTTATTGACAGAGTATCATTTTGAATAGGAGATACATTAATTTTTATTTTATCAACTGAATCATGATCAGGAGAAAATATTACTGAATCAGTAGTTTCTGTAAATAACCAGTTCGTAGGATAATCGATTTTTACAAAATTGTTTTCATAAATAGTAAAATTTGGAGTGACGTTAGCATTTGAAGGTATTTTCCATTCAGCGCTAACATGATTTAAATAAACATTCAAGAGAAATGCACTTAGAAAAATAGCTGATACAAGTTTATATTCTAACAATTTCATTCTTATCAAAAATATCATGCCATATATTAAATGATAAAATAGTTTTTGTTAAGTCTTTTGTCATTAAATATTTATTAAAAATTTACAAATATTAATATCAATTATGAAATAATATGTGTTTTTTATATTGAACAATATTGATTGATAAGATAATAGATTAAAATAGATTTAAATGAAAATGAAAGGGATCACAAATTAATTAAATATGCTTTCTACATGGATAAAATCATTCGTCGGATATATACAACATCACCATTTCAAGATATATTCTCTTAATAATATTATTTTAGATACAGACAACATTCTTGTTTTCTCGAAGTATATCTCAAGTAATCTTTTACAAAATGTAATCTAACAAACATAATTTTGCAAACAAAAAAGATTTATTAATTTTCTAAACTATAACACTAACTTGGTTCCATCTCATAGTTAACAAATAGAAAATTAAATTACTTTTTGATCTTTTATTTGGATAATTAAGAGATACATATTTTTGATCATTGAATTATTTTTTATATACAAATAAGACTATGTTAAGTTAAACAATAAAAGATATAGCTAGGAATATTCAATTCATGTTATGAATATTAGATTTGAAAGAAATAAAATATCTAACCTTGAGTAGCTATTTGATAGTGACTGAAATAAGTTTGAAACATATATTTGTATATACAATCTTCTGACCATTATAATTCACAGCATGACT
>DASUZI010000161.1:0-60345 GCA_036376955.1 Nitrososphaeraceae archaeon | reverse complement strand
ATGCAGAACCTGCATTAAAAGAGAAATGGAAGGTAAGCATACAAGCCAATAATGTAGCCTTTGGATCTGCTAAAGATAGATGGGGATTTAATTTTAAGGTAGCCCAAAAAAAGGGGTTTAGTTTCAAAGATGTTTATGATGCATATACTTCTGATGATCCATCTAAGATCAAAGACCTTTCGGATAAAGCACCCCTCCATGAAGCAGTTCTAGGTATGGTTGTTCAACATCATCCCCCTCCTTATATTGCTCAAAAATATAGAATCCCAAAAATATGGCCAGGGGATCTAAATTCTGATATTGGAAAATCATTAATAAACTGTGATGAAAAAGGCCCTGCAGTAATGATGGTTACTACAATCAATGTGGACCCCCAAGCTGGCAGAATAGCTACAGGACGGTTATTTTCAGGTACGATTAAGGATGGTGATGAGGTATATTTAATTGATGCAAAACGACCTGGAAAAGTTCAATCGGTAAATATCTATATGGGAAATACTAGAGAAGTTGTGAGTGTTATACCTGCTGGTAATATTCCAGCTCTTTTAGGTTTGGATTATGCAGTAGCCGGTGAAACAATTGCAAGTGTTAAAAATATTGTTCCATTTGAATCTATTAAATATGTTTCTGAACCAGTAGTAACAATTGCTGTAGAAACAAAACATCCAAAAGATCTACCGAAACTTGTAGAAGCTCTACGTAAAATAACAGTTGAAGATCCAAATCTTATTATCAAAATAAATGAAGAAAGTGGGGAAACATTAATGGCTGGAATGGGGGTATTACATCTTGAGATCGCTACTTCACTGTTACAGGAAGCAGGTCTGTCTATAACTACATCACAACCTTTAATAAATTATAGAGAGACAATTCGTTCCAAGGGTGGACCTATCATGAGTAAATCTCCTAATAGGCATAATAAGATATTCATGAGAGTAGAACCACTTAGGGAAGATATTATTGAGATGATTAAAACTGGACATATAAAGGAAGATATGGATAAAAAGGAGTTAGCTAAAATCCTCAGAGAAAAGGGATGGAATGCGGATGAAGCGAGGAATGTTAGTGCTATTGATCCATTAGGAAACATGTTGATCGATGAAACTAAAGGTGTTCAATTTATTCAAGAATCAATGGACTCTATCAAATCAGGATTTGATGATGTCGTGCATTCAGGAGGCCTAGCACATGAGACTCTAAGAGGTGTAAAATTTGTTCTTAACCATTTTGTACCACACGAAGATCCTGCTCATAGAGGGTTAGCACAATTAATGCCTGCAACTAGAAGATCTATGTTGGGTGCTATGTTGATAGCAGATCCAGTACTTTTGGAGCCTATACTGGGAATCGAAGTAAAATGTCCTCAAGAACAAATAGGTATCGTAGCAGGAATTTTATCAGGAAAACGAGGTAAATTATTAAATGTTGATCAAAAGGGTGTTATAGCCATTATGCAAGGTGAAGTTCCAGCTTCTGAAACTTTTGATTTATCAGAGGTTATGCGTGGTGGAACAGCAGGTAAAGCAATGTGGAGTACATACTTTAAGAGTTGGCAAGCAGTCCCTCAATCAGTTATAAGACCACTTATTGCTGATGTACGCAAAAGGAAGGGACTTAACCCAGAACCCCCAAGTCCTGATGAATTTATTGACAAAGAATAATATCGAAACTTCCTATTTTTTTGCTAATATTATTTCTCTATTTGGTTTTAAATGAATTTTGCGCAATTAGTTTAATTCCAGTGTATTAAACTAGTTGCTTTATCATGTAATTTTTTATCAAATGTTTTTATATTCACTTCTTTAAATGGATTTATTTTTTCTAATATTGGTGGAGCTTCATTATTATCTAATGTTGATTTATTTTTTAGTTCCTCGAGTATCTTCTCTTGTAACTTTGGGTGACATATACTACTATGGTAAATACATCCTAGTGATCCATTAATCATCTCCTTCAAATGTGCTTCTCCTTTGTCCTCATGAAAGTGGGGGTTTCTGGTTTCAACTTGCATTACCTCTACACCTTTGTCCATTGCATCCTGATTTTCTGTAGGTAAAATTCCTCCGAATTGTTCAAGTAAATTCACAATTTCATAAGTTTCTACTGAAAATCCTGAAGAAAAATTAAGTAGTTCTGCAAGTTTGAGAGACATACAATGTTCCCCTGAATTTCCCGTTCGCATAACTTCGGTTTCAAAGCCAGTATAATATGAAATAAGTGAGTTTAAATAATGATTAGTAATTTCAGATACTCTTCCCCATTTTGAAAAATAAATTCCACTTTCAGATATCTTGGGCTTGTAGATCCAAGAAACTCTTATCATCTTATAAGGTGTATCAGACATTGCAATTCCGGATGCAAAAATTTTTACATATTCATTGACAGCACCAGGTACATAATTATCTCCATCAATGAAACCGACATATTCTTTGTCAGCCATTTTAGCAAGAAGCATTCCTAATACCATTCCCTCTGCCTTGCCGTTTCTAATGAGTTGATCGGGACCTATCAAATCATTGTAATTAACTTCTCTTAATGTATCAGCCAGACCTTCATCTCTCTGATGGATAATTAGGGCATTCTTATTAGCAAATCGATTAAATTGTTGAAGTGATTCTTTTTCTAACTTATATCTATCAACTGGTTGCCGAGGGCTATTTGAGACTATAATCGTCATACAATCATGAGGAATTCCACTTAAAACACCTTCTAGAAGCTTCAACCTTTCATTTTTTATTGGAATAACTATCGCCATCTTACTTTCTATCTCTGAAATTTGTTCATTTCCTACACCTGTAATATTTTCTGATACTCTTTTTCCTTTATCTGAACCAGAATCAAGCTCAAATACACGTTGAACACCATGAAGACTAATTGATCCGAATCTCTCAGTAAATCGAGGTAAATCTAATTTCATTTATCTTTCTCCTTTTACAGTAAAAACAAATTAGAACGAGACTCTCATATATTTAAATCAGATTCAAAATTATAATAAATAAATTTTAATTGTAAAAAGTATTTAATATGTCCTTTTCTGGTATTTTTCTAAATTTTTTATTAATTTGTTGAGATTCTTTTTCTTTATTTTCTTCATCAAATACCTTTAGTAATTTAATTAAAGATTTTTCATCAATGAATGATTTTAATACTCTCTCAATTGATTCGTCTTTCAATTTGTTAAAGAATTGATACTATTTTATTTAACTGATATTCAAACTGGTAACACTATAATTTTACCTTTTTTTGTTAAAAAAAATCCTCTGGTTTTTTTAACATAACTTTATTCTTAATAAATTAGAGATCTGTTTATTAAGATAAAAAATTAAAATTTTAGATAATTTTTAAATGATTCGATTTTTAACTGTCTTTACGATTATAAATGGTGCAATCATTAATGCAGGAATACTTATAACAATAAATATGGTTTGAAATGATGCCAATATCGATATAGTTGTCGTTCCCGCACTAAATCCAAAAATCGTTGCTATTATACTACCTGCACAAGTGGGACACCCTATAAATAATCCACAAGTCGCCCCTAGACTTCCTATTATCCTTGATTTCTTATTATCATTTTCTTTTAATCTTTTTATCATAAACATATTTATTGAAATATTAAAACCTACTAAAAACGAAACTATGAATAATAATGCTATATTAATTGGAATTAGAAAGATAAAAAAATATTCAGTTAAATAGACATATGTTATAGGTACATACCCTATTGTGTTACAACACGGAATTATTTTTACCGATGGAATAAATTTAATATCTTCAAGTGAATTAGATCCGTTATCAATAAAGACAAATATCTGAGAAAGAAAACTAAAAATAATACCATAAAAAATTCCAGATAATATCATTAATAAAGTGTATTTTTTTTCTTTAAATGCTAAGGATATGAGATATTTTAAATTTTTTTTTGTTGGTTCATTTGAAACATAAAGATTCCACAAACCAAAACAAATAGCTAATGATGAAATAAATGTTATTATTAGTATTCCTACTGATATATTAAATAACACAGGTGTAAACATAATCATATCATTAAAATTTGGATTAGTAAAATTTGAATAAAAAATATATGAGATTATTAATGACGAAACACTAAATATTATAATCCTTAATCCTTTATTCAATAAAATATCCTGTTTTATCTTCATAGTTGTGAATTACCATACTAAAATAAATCACCAAAAATAAATTTTATTATTATACATTAATCACATGAAAAATTTATCTCGTAGTTTATCCTAATATTGATAGAGATGAATGACATTTTTTCAACAAATGATGACTATATTCCAGTAGTGATCAGCAATATTGGATACGCAGATCATTTGGGATTAGAAGGGTTTTTAATATTAAAATCTGTTGAAGGAAAGGAATTTCCTATTAATGCATTTTCAGGTGAGGTGGCAAAACATATACTCCGGTTCAGAGAAGGAGATAAAAATACTATTCCTACTATATACAATCTAGTCGAGGAGATAGCTGTAATGCAAGATCTATTATTAATGGAAGTCAGAATATATATGAGTGGATCAGTACTACGTGCCAATTTGTATTTTAGAGGAAGAAAGGATACACTTATTCTTCGCAATTACAGGGCATCTGATGCGATCGCACTTGCATCTTATTATGACGTTCCAATAAAAGTGAGAAAAAACTTATTTGAAGATGAATTGCAAACGACTGAATAAAACAATAGACAATTTATGAAGTCTTTATACTGTTATTTTAATAATTCTAAATGAATTGGAATTTGAACTAAGGTCGGAACTTGAAAATTCTAAATCAATAAGAAAAGATTCAAGATTTGCCTTACAATTATCATTAATAATTCTAATGATATCTTTTAACTTAGATTAAATTGAATATTTCATATTTTAATTTATATGACTACTGTTAGTGCATTAAATTAAAGTTTATAATTATTAATTCTATTTTAAATACATTGTTATGTAATAGAATAAAATTTTATTGTTATTGTATTAATTCAAAATAATTGGTATTTTAGCTTACTATAATCGGAACAACTCTAATAATGTAAGTTAATTACTGTTATTTGTTTTTAATAAACTAATGAATAAATACATATACTCAGTTAACTGTAGATTCATGATGTATCAAAAATATTCAAATTGTTTTTTAGTGATAGGATTTTGTTTAACAATTTTCTTTTCAGCAAGTTCTTTTGTTGGGAATTCTTTAGGTAGTATGGATCAAGAGTTGTCTCAATCGACCTCTGGTGGATCTTTGGATGTAAATATTACCTCTTTTGAAGTTATTAATACAGATAAAGAGGTGAAATTTAAGATAAATTTTCTCGAGCCTAATACTGATAAAATTCAGGTTCATGTCGATTATGACTTTCAGGTCTTGCAAAATGGAAAAGAAATATTTTCTGCTGCAAAACAAATTAATCAACCTCTCCTTCATACAGCTGAAGGTTCAGTTACTATTCCGTTCACATTTTCTTCACCGGGAGTTTATTCAATTAAGGTACCTGTTTTTGGGATAAACTTTATTCCAATAAACCCCGAATATGCCGAATTCAAATTTGATGTCAAATAATTGAATTCTCTTTACATTTTTGTTAAACGTAACATTTTTTATTTTGTAAAGGTTCTATTATATATTGTTTTGAAAGAAGAAGAAGCTTGGAAATTAATAAAACCTGTCTGCAGAGAATTAGATGAATTAGTTAATCTAGGAAAAGTAAAATTCCTTTCTGGTTTTCGTAATGAAAACGAAGGTTCATATAAGATTTATCTCCAGTGCAGTAAAATTCATATTTCCTCAAGAGGAATTTTTGATAAAATTGGAGATATTGAATATCAAAACAATAAGCTCAGAATAGGTTTTAGTAGTAATAAAATACCGTTAAATCTTCTGATTGATACAATTTAAGAAATTAACTCTGTGCAGATTTGTTATTTAGGGAGAAGTATTGTTCTTACTTTCGAGAAATTTTTGTAGATGGGTGGCAAGATCTTTTAACACCTCTATCTTTCTAGTTGGGTTATTTGCATAATTTATCACATCATTAATAAAAACACCAATTTCAATTGTTTCTTCTCCTAACACCTCAATTCCTTTAGACGTTAGCAAATATGATTTTCCTGGTATACCATATTGAATACCAGATAAAAAATAGCTTTGATTTTCAATCATTTTTTCGCTAGTATTTCTATATTCTTTTATTACTATAATACTAGCATTTTGGATATCGTTTTCAATATGATCAATCTTTTTAGTTAAGTCGTTAATACACTCAAAAAGCTCCGAAATCACAGTACTCTTTGATATTGATCTTCTTTAAGCATTTATAATTTTGCTTATATACTTTTTAATCAAAAGAGAAATTTATCTTAATTCCTTTTCTTGGTCTTCAATCTTTTTTAATTCTGTAATTAAGAATTCTTTATACTTTTCACGTTCTTGTTCAGTCATTTTATCCAAATTAGAACTTAATGTCGATCCAATAGATGATACTCTATCAATTAGATCCATAGCCATAAACCTTCCTATACTTCCAAATCTAAACATAACATCCAATTGCTTTTGTAATATCTTTTGTATTGATTGAATATCTTCTGCAATTCCAACACCTTTGTGTGTGACCTTGTATTTCCCATTTTCTGTTTCTGAAATTAATCCTTCCTCTAGTAACCTCCCTAGCATAGGATAAATAAGACCAGGAGATGGTTTCCATTTTCCTCCGCTTTCATAGATTGCATAATCTATAATTTCTTTGCCACTCATTGGTTTCTCTTTTAATAAGTTTAAAATATACTGTCTAGAGAACCCTCTTGGGATAACACTGTTTACTCTCGAAAACCAATGGGAAATCATATAATTATAATATCACTAGCGATTTATTAATTTTTCTTTCAAGTGTTACTGAAAAACAATGGATATAATTATACGCTGCAAGAGGAATGATAAGATTTAACATGTCGAGATATGTGATCTTTATTCTTATTGACCAATCTATTATTTCACCGCATTATTTACAAAAAAATAATCAATTGTGTTATAGCTATGGTTAAAATAATTCGAATTCTCAGCCGACTCTATTATTTTAAAATTAGTATTACGAGGTATTAAAATATATATTGAATTTTCTTAAATATTTTATTAATGACTATGAAATGTCCTGTGTGCGGAAACATTATGATATGGTTAAATGGATCTATAAGTCATGATCCCCCAATAAAATATTATTCTTGTAGAGAATGTATGATAGGCGTTTCTAAATATTCTGAAACTAATTATGACATTTACGAGATTAAAAATAACAAATAATTCTTTCAATCTATTTATTAATTAATAAATGTGTTAAGTAGTGATGTATAATAATAGCAAAATTTCAATTAGAGAACGTTTAGAGAAGGATAATGATATCATAATTCTTCCAGGGGTATATGATGCTTTAACCGCCAAAATTGCTGAGGATGTAGGATTTGAAACGGCATTTCAAACAGGATATGGTACCTCAGCATCTCTTTTAGGATTGCCAGATTTTGGGTTCTTGAATGCTGGAGAAACTTTGGAAAATGCAAAAAGAATTATCAATTCTGTTAATATCCCAATTCTGGTTGATATAGATACAGGCTACGGAAATCCTTTAAACGTTTGGAAAATTGTTAAAGATTTAGTAAGAATCGGGGCAAAAGGAATTTTTTTAGAAGATCAAGTATGGCCTAAAAGATGTGGTCATATGGCCGGCAAAACTGTTATCCCAAAGGAGGACTATATTCCAAAATTACAGGCAGCAATAGATGCAAGGGAAAATAATGAGTTTATCATAGTCGCTAGAACTGACTCCCTTGCACAATTTGGAGTTGGGGAAGCTATAGAAAGAGGAAAAGAGTATAAAAGAATCGGAGCTGATGTTATATTTATAGAAGCTCCGAAAACTATTGACGAAATGGAATTGATTTCAAAAGAAATTAAGGCACCTTTATTAGCGAATATGATTGAGGAGGGAATAACTCCTAATCTAACTGCTGACCAATTAAGAAAAATGGGTTATAGAATGGTTGTTTTTCCATTATCTGCATTATATTCGGCTACTTTTGCTATAAAACAAACCTTTCAATTATTAAAGAAAACAGGTACAACTAAAGATTTGAAAAATAAAATGATTACTTTTCAAGAATTCAATGATCTTGTGAACTTATCTGCATACCACCAACTGGAAAAAAAATACTCTTCATAGAACTTATTTTTTAGTAATCGGATAGTTTGGTTCTTTAAACTTAATAATTATATAGAATGGTTGATTTAGTAAAAGACTAGTCACTAATGCAAAAACTAAAACCAGATCTTATTGAATATATCCCACTTTTGAACAACGAGGTCAAAATAAATAATAATGATACAAACTCTAAATTAGACAATAAAATAAAACGGGAAAGAAATGCTAAAAAAAATGTATGGATTGAAGCATATGGATGCTCAGCGAATATTGCAGATTCAGAAATTATAGCCGGTACATTATATAGTCATGGCTATAATATAGTGAATCGTATTGATGAATCGGATCTTAATATAATTGTAACATGTTCAGTTAAAGATTCTACTGAACATACAATGCTTCACCGCATTAAGCAATTAACTGTAGACAATAAACCATTAATAGTAGCAGGATGTCTTACAAAAACAGAACGAAAAAAAATAGAAAACATTAATCCAAACGTTAGCTTATTAGGTCCAAATTCTTTAGATAAATCAGTTGAAGCTATTGATCTTACATTCTCAAACAATAAAGCTATATTTCTTGATGATTCATCTGCTGAAAAAGTAAACCTACCCACTTTAAGAATAAATAAATCTATTAGTATTGTAGAGATAGCGTCAGGATGTTTAAGTAATTGTTCATTTTGTCAGACCAAAATTTCAAAGGGAAATCTTAAAAGTTATCGACCTGGCTCTATTATCAGTCAAATAAAACATGATATTAAAGATGGCTGTAATGAAATATGGTTAACGTCAACTGACAACGGTTGTTATGGCAAGGATATAAACTCAAATTTGGTTGAATTATTAAAATTATGTACTCAGTTAGAAGGAAATTATAAACTTCGAATTGGCATGTTGAATCCAATGTATTTAACTGAGATTTTATATGATCTTATTTCAGTATATAAAACAGAAGATAAAATATTCAAATTCTTACATATACCAGTTCAAAGTGGTAGTAATAAAATCTTAAAACAAATGTATAGAGGTCATGATGTTAAAATTTTTAAAAAGGCTGTATATGAGTTTCGAAAATCTATTCCTGAAATTACAATAGCAACTGATGTTATAGTAGGTTTTCCAAATGAGTCTGAGGAAGACTTTAAATTGACAATCGATTTAATTACAGAAACTGAACCAGATATTATAAATATATCAAAATACAGTCAAAGATCAGGCACAGTATCGTCAAAGTTAAAGAATATATCTTCTAATCAAAGAAAACTTCGTTCTACAATTTTACATGGCCTTTCTCGTGGTATATCAAGAAGAAGAAATACTCTCTGGGAAGGTTGGATTGGTGATGTGTATATTGATGAAATAAAAAATACACTAGTTCAGGGAAGAAATTATGCATATAAATCAGTGATCATAAATAACGCAGATAAATCCAACCTTAATGTTGGACAAATAATTAAAGTCAAGGTAACTGACTCTTCTCAGTATTCGCTTTTTGGTGAAGGCTTATTTTAAAGAGAATTCGGAACAAAGTTGTTAATGAATAATATTACATAGTTCTATGTGTGTCCATATGAAGTAATATTTGATCAGTTTTTTTGTCTTAAAAATATAAAAACTAATTTATACAAAGTTATTTATTTATTTTGTATGTTTTGTAGTTGTAGGTGCATAGAGTGTAAAAGTAAAGATTTAGAATACTTTGACTTCGAAGCTTCTGATGGATTTAAAGAGGTTCATCATACCTGTCGTTCTTGTAAAACACATTTCAATCATCTTGATGGTGTTACCTATGATCATTGTGAAGAATGTAATTATAAAAATAACTGATTAAGATTACATTATGTTTTAAAACTATCTATTAGTTTTTTATGGTGTAATCCATTACATTGGTTCTTTTCTACAATTTTAACATTCGTGATATCTTTTATATTTTTACCTGACTTGGAGAATTCAAAACAAATATTACAGAGATTTACCATATTTATAAATTGATTTACTTTTATATTATTTTATACATCTTAACCGTTTATCTTTGAATAATACATCTCAACACTTAAAAGTGAGAAATAGCATCTTTTTTAATAAAATGGCCGCCCGTAAGAATACATCTAGAAAAAAAAGATTAATTAGGAAAATCAAACAGAATAGGCCTGTGCCCGCATGGGTTATTATTAGGACGCATAGACAAGTTCGATCCAATCCAAAACGTAGACTCTGGAGAAGATCCGATGTCAACGTAGGATAAAGAAAGGTGATTTATGAATATGTCAAAATCCGATGAGAATGCAACTCATGTATTTACAATAAATTTAAGTAAAGCTTGGTTAACTCCTCAATATCGAAGAACTGATAGAGTGATTAATATGATTAAGGAGTTTGCCAAACGTCATATGAAAAACGAGAATATAAAAATCGATCAAGAGTTAAATAAAGAAATATGGAAACAAGGCAAAACACATCCACCAAGGAAAGTACGTGTACGAATGTCTCTTGATGATAACGTTGTTTTAGTATCCTCATATCAAGATAATTTAAAGGAAAACGAAGGAAAGAAAAACGAAAATACTGACACTACTTAACAAATACTAATAAATTTTGCCATTAATTCTGATTATTAAATATAATTTTTATTCTGATTTAAATTTTTTTATAATATGTTTTTAGTATAAGTACACTTAAGTAAATGGGGTTTCTCTAGATGAAGATTTATCATTTCCTTCAGGATGAATTGTATGTTTTCTAGCCATTAATAGTAAGATACCACTAAACAATAGTAACACTAATGCTAATCCTTGGGCTCCTCCATTAGGAATAAAAATTAAATAGGTAATTGAAAAAACAATACTTGTAAAAGCTTGTAAACAGTATTGGATAGATGGTCTTAACTTAGCCTGTTTTGCCAAAAATGTAATTCCGAATAGGGAAATACTAGGATAAATTGTTAGTAAAATAAACTGATCAATATCTATTTCATTATGTGTCAATAATTTAATGAATATTATTCATAATATTTTTCTTTCCTTTCAATTAAATATTAATCAAGTATAGGGGTAATCTCACTTGCTATTTTATTATTAACAAGAGATAAGGCATTTTCAAAGGGTAAGTTTGCGACATCACCAACTTTAAAAGGTCCATACTTGTACATATCAACTCCGACAAATTGCTCCATTGATTTTATAAACATAATTAATAATTTTTTTTGTTTTATTTTACCTATAATTTTTTCTAAAATCTTTGACTGACCGTTTGATATTAAGGTCGTTATTTCTTTTTTATTTCTTTTAGATTGAATTTCTCCATCGATAATAAATTTTTCTTCATCTGTCATTTTCGAATATCCTATCTCTAAATTAGAATTTATATTTCCTATCAGGATTTTTTCTATTCTAGTTTGTAGTAAAAGATTTGATATTATGGATAAATTTTCAATAATTTTCTGTACGATTTTATTTTCAATAATGTTATACTCTTTTGCTTTTAAATTTCCAATTGTAATTGCTAATCTCTGATATGTATCATAAGGTATCTCTTGTAAAGAAGAAATTTGATATTCTTTTAAAAGAATATTATATGCCATTTCTAGTGTGAAGTAATCTTCCAAATTATCAGACATTAATTTAATATGGTATCTGAATCAAGTTATAAATAATTCCGTTTTGATTAAATTTCTGAAAGCCTTAATTATGAGATCCTTAATTACTACCAACTGATTTGCCATATAAGATTATTGAAGGAAGAATTGAACATCAAAATTTCAGCACCGATGACGTTATGGATAAATTAGAAAAGGATGATATCAAGTTTATAGATTTACAATTTACTGGACTATTTGGAAAGTTTCATCATATTACTATTTCTGCAAATATGTTTAAAAAAACCGATTTTGAAAATGGATTACCAAAAGTTGATGGTTCTTCAATCCATGGATTTACTGAGATCCATGAATCCGATTTAATCGTTAGACCAGACCCTTCTACATATGCTATAATTCCTTGGATAGATAAATACAAAACGTGCAGATTGATTTGTGATATTTTAAGAGGTGGCTCTAATAGAATACAATTTTTGAGGGATCCGCGAGGTATAGCAAAAAAAGCTGAGAAATATGTTAATGAGAATGGTTATGCAATATCATATTGGGGACCAGAAGTAGAATTTTTTGTTTTTGATAAATTGTTAGTAAATACTCTTACTCCTTTTCGTAGTCAAAGTTATGAAATAATTTCGAAAGAATCCCCTTGGGCTTCTGATGGATCTGGTTATACTCTTAATCTAAAAGAAGGATATCTTCCCAGTGCCCCAGGAGATAGTTTGATAGACTACCGCAATGAATGTGTAGACATTCTTAGTAATAATTTTGGTATTGCATGTGATGCACATCATCATGAAGTTGCAACAGCTGGACAGTGTGAAATAGATATAAGATATGATACATTAGTAAATGCCGCAGATTCGGTCCAAAGTTATAAATACATTGTAAAAAATGTTGCCAAAAAACATAACATGATAGCTACTATGATGCCAAAGCCAATCGCACTTGATAATGGGTCTGGATTACATGTAAATATCAGTCTTTGGAATAATAACTCTAACCTGTTTTTTGATCATAATGATGAATATGCTGAAATTTCTGAATTAGCGAGATATTTTTGTGGCGGTATATTAGATCATTCTTTTGCTCTTGCGGCGATCGTAGCACCCACAACCAATTCGTATAGACGATTAGTTCCAGGATACGAAGCTCCTGTATATGTTGCTTGGAGTACTAGCAATAGATCAGCTATTATACGTATCCCAGGACATTTCAGAGGAGAAAAATTTGCAAATATGAAAAGAATCGAATTTCGTGCTCCTGACCCATCGTGTAATCCATATCTAGCTTTTTCTTGTATCGTTGCAGCTGGTTTAGATGGAATAAAGAAAAAAACATCTATCGGCGATCCTATTGATGAAGATATTTTTAAAATGACATCCAAACGAAGGCGTCAACTTGGAATAAAACAATTACCAACTAGTTTATTGGACGCATCTCATGCTTTGGATTGTGATAGAGAGTTTCTTAAACCCATATTCGATGGATCAATAATTGATAGATTGATAGAGCATGCAACAAATGAATATAGAGAGGTTACCTTAAGACCTCATCCACACGAATTCTCCTTATATGCAGATATATAATACTCAGGTATTATGATGCTGTAAATTAGGATATAGACAATTCTTCATTCTATCTGTTAATAAAATAATATTTCTTAAATGAGGTATCATTCTACGTAGATACCAAGAATTGTATCCAGTTATAAACATGAAATAGATTGAATTCATCACTTTGAATTGCTGAATAGTAATGTTCAAAATTTTCTTTATTATTTGTCCTAATACTGGTCATATTGTCCTCATAACGGTCATAATATCTAACATGTTAAAAAAATTAATATATAAAAGACTTGGATTTGTCAGTATTTTATACCCTAGCAAGGTAATTTTTCTAAAAAACTTTATATACTTCGTTACACCGTTTTTTGTCAAATTAAAGAGATATCTTACTTCTGAAGCTAATTTTGCATTCATTTATTTGTTACTTTGGGGGAGTTTTTACATAGATACAAGGAATTTAACCAATCATCGACATAATGTTACGACCATTTATAATAAATGGATAGTAATCATCAAAATTCTCGATTCTGTCCTGAAGTATTGATTGACTATATTATCAAATTTTCTATAAAAAAGAATGTAAATAGTGTTTCAAGCGCAAGAAATGACATACTTCATCATATGATTGTATCCATCAGTATATCCAGTTTGTTTTCTATATTTCACGAATGTTCTGATGAGTTTTTTCGACGACAAGCATTTCTTTCTTCTGAAAGACAGATTCCAAGCACAGAATAATGTTTGGTTCTATAAAAATATACACCGAAAAGTGTTCGCTACCAATTGTGGATGTTTTATTTCTTTCAACTCTAATTTGTAAAAAAAAAAGAATAATCTTACTTCTAGTTTTTACTCCTGAAGTCAGAGTCTATTGTAATATGGATAAATATCTAATTAATGAGTAATAATTGAGTATTTTTAGAGGCTATCAATTTTCTTGGCCAATAAGAAATCATATTCACTTAACCCATTAATCGCGTGTGTAGATAAAAAAATATTCACTTTGTTAAAAACATTAAATAGTTCTGGATGGTGATCTAATTTCTCTGATTCTAATGCTATTTTTGTAATGAAACCAAAGGCTTGGATAAAATTTTTAAATTCAAAAGATTTACATAATTTATTGTTCTCGATTTTCCAGTTATTTGTTTCTTTTAATTTAGCTTCTACTTCATTATCAGAAAGTTTTTTGTAATTATTCAACTAAAATATGTAATCACTTTACTATTAATGTATTTTACTGTAATTTTTTATAATAGTAAAATACATTTTTTATAGTCTCCTCGTATGAAATTCAATTTTTGGTAATCGAAATATAAATAAAGCAGATGAATACTCCTTCCGTATATGAGCTCAAGTAAGAAACCACATATGAATCTCGTGGTTACAGGACATGTAGATAATGGTAAATCTACAATTGTAGGCCATTTAATGGTTGACTTAGGAGTTATTGATCAAAGAACTATAGAACAATTTGCAAAGGAATCAGAAGCTACAGGAAAGGGTGATACTTTCAAATACGCATGGGTTTTAGATAGTATTAAGGACGAAAGAGATCGAGGAATTACCATAGATTTAGCTTTTCAAAAATTTGAAACTACAAAATTCTTCTTTACTTTAATTGATGCCCCTGGTCATAGGGACTTTATCAAAAATATGATAACAGGTGCATCAGAAGCTGATGTGGCTATTTTAGTTGTTTCTACAAAACCCGGAGAAACAGAAGCCGCAACTGAACCAGGGGGACAGGCACGAGAACATGCATTTCTATGCAGAACATTGGGAGTAGGACAAGTAGTAGTTGCATTAAATAAAATGGATGATTCCAATTATTCAGAGGCAAGATATAATGAAGTGAAAGGCATTGCTGAAAAAATGTTAAAGATGGTAGGTTATAATACTAGTAAAGTAAATTTTGTCCCTGTATCAGGATGGAAAGGTGATAATTTAGCCAAAAAATCTGAAAATATGGGATGGTATAAAGGCCCTACTTTGTTAGAAGCGCTAGATTCTTTTGATCCGCCCGAAAAACCAATTGGGAAACCTTTGAGAATTCCAATTCAAGATGTATATTCAATTACAGGTGTAGGTACTGTTCCAGTAGGCAGAGTGGAAACAGGGGTTGTGAAGGCTAATGATAAGGTGATAGTCATGCCAGCAGGAGTAACTGGAGAAGTCAAATCTATAGAAACTCATCATACCCAAATGAATTCCGCAGAAGCTGGTGATAATATAGGATTTAATTTAAGAGGAATTGACAAAAAATCTATCCATAGAGGGGATGTTATAGGTCATCCAGATAAGCCTCCAAGTGTCGCTAAAGAATTCGAAGCTCAAATAATCGTAATTCACCATCCTACTGCTATGGCACCAGGTTACACTCCTGTACTACATGCTCATACAGCTCAAGTCGCAGCTACTTTGTCTGATTTTGTCGCCAAAATTGATCCTAAAACTGGTGGAGTATTGGAAGAAAAACCAAAATTTCTTAAAACTGGAGATGCAGCAATTGTAAGAATCAGACCAGTTAGACCTCTTGCAATAGAAACTTTCAAAGAATTTCCTGAAATAGGGAGATTCGCATTAAGGGATATGGGTACTACAATAGCCGCTGGAGTTATCAAATCAATTACAGAAAAATACGAAAAGAAGTAAAAGTGAATTCTTACAATGCCCCAGGAAGCTAGAATAAAATTAACAAGCACCAATCTTTCTACATTAGAAGGTGTTTGTTCTGAAATAAAAGGAATAGGTGAAAAAAGTGGTATAAATTTAAAAGGTCCTTATCCACTGCCTACAAAAAAAATGAAAGTAGTAACAAGGAAATCTCCCTGTGGACAAGGAACAAATACATGGGATAAATACGAATTAAGGATTCATAGACGAGTAATTGATTTAGGAGCAGATGACAAAGCTATTAGACAACTTATGAGATTGAGAATACCTGATGATGTTTATATTGAAGTGTCTCTTACCTAAATTTTCTCTTCTGTACCTACAAATAATCTTTAGAGTATTTGTTCCCTAAAATTGGGCCAAAATTATTAATTTGTAAAAAATATAAATGAATTTCATTTGGTCCGTCATATTATTACAATCTTTTTTACTATTACTTTTTAATTTTAATTATATTTTTGCGGAACTATCTACAAACGATTTTAAACTATATCAAAATAAAAACCATTCTCTGGAATTAATGTATCCATCCGATTGGACATATGTTGAATTTAAAGATCAGTTTTCTGATAATGATCTCTTTATCATAACTAGTTTCATATCTCCATTAAAGTCTCCTGTAGATGCATTTCAAGAATATTTTACTATAAAAGTAAAAATTCTAGATCCAGGAGACACTTTTTCTAACCACTTTAAATCATATTTAGAAAAACTAAATAAAACTATGATAAACATAAAAATATCAAATATAGGAGATACATCTAATATAAATAAATATATACAATATTCATTTTCTCCACAACCCGGGTTAATTATAATGAAGGATGAATTTATATTTTTAAAAAATAATAATATATTTCATATAGAATTCACATCGGATAATAATGATTATAATACATTTAAGTTATTGGTTAATAAAATCATATCATATTTTCGTTTAGTTTAAAAGTATATTCGATTTAGAATAAAAATAATTGGGGAAGAATTCTTCATCCCGTGACCTTATCATAACGTTGCGAAACGTCTTCCCAATTAATAACATTCCACCAAGCAGAAATGTAGTCAGGTCGTTTGTTCTGATACTTGAGGTAGTATGCATGTTCCCATACATCACATCCTAAAAGCGGTATCAAACCTTCTGTTCTAGGACTTGTTTGATTTGGCATTGACTTGTATTCTACTTTGTTGGTGGATGGATTATAAACAAGCCAACCCCAACCACTACCTTGAATCAAGACCGTAGTAGATGAAAATTTTTCTTTAAATTCGGAAAAGCTTCCAAATGAGGATTTTATTGCATCAGCAATAGAGCCGTTTGGTTCTCCTCCTCCGTTTGCTTTCATGTTATGCCAGAATATTCTATGATTATCAAATCCACCTCCATTAAAGTTGATTGCACTTTTTTGATCTGCTGGAACTTGATCAAGATTGGATAATATTTCCACTATATCTTTTTCTTGAATTTCAGTAGGACATTTCTCAAGTGCTGCATTAAGTTTATCTGTATATGTTTGATGGTGTTTTGTATGATGTATTTCCATTGTTCTGGCGTCAATATATGGTTCTAGTGCATCGTAATTGTACGGTACTGCAGGTAATTCATATTTTCCCATAAAGATATTTTTTTTTGTAATTATTAACCTTTATGCTATTTAATAATTAAGTTATTTACTAATTTACATCTTTTTACTTTAAAGGGAAACGTATTTATTGAAATTTAAAATTCTATTTACTGCTTACTCATGGTTATTAATAAGGAACTGCTAGAAAAACGGAAAAAAGTATCAGAACATCGACCTAAATTTGTAAGACAAGAAAGCTGGAGATATGATAGGCTTGCAGAAAACTGGAGGAAGCCCAAAGGAAAAGATAATAAAATGAGACGACAAGTTTCTGGAGTCCCTCAATTAGTGAAAGTTGGATATAGAGGTCCAAAGCTCGGTAGGGGGCTTCATCCATCAGGATATACTGATAATTTAGTCTATAATGCTAATAATCTTCTATTCCTAGATGCTCAAAAAGATGCAGTAAGAATAGGTCATATTGTTGGAAAATTTAAGAGAAAACAAATTTTGACTAGAGCAACTGAATTAGGATTTAAAGTGTTGAACCCAGGGAAAGAATCCAAACCACAAAATAAATCTGAAGGCAAGGAGAATGAATAGATATTGGTTGTAAATCTTAGAAAGAAACGAGAACTAGTCGCTAGAATACTAAATGTTGGTTCTAATAGGGTTAAATTCGAGCCTGATAAGCTTGATGATATAGCTGATTCTATAACAAGGGAAGATATAAGATCCTTAATTAAAAATGGTGTTATATGGACATCCAAGCCCAAAGGGACTTCTCGAGGTAAAGCTAAAGCTAAATTGGAAATAAAAAAGAAACATGGAACAGGTGCAGGTTCTAAGAAGGGTCGTAAAACAGCAAGAACAGGAAAAAAAGAATTGTACGTAAAAAAAATAAGAGCAATGAGATACCATTTGAAAGTATTAAAAGATAGAAATGATGTTAACCGGGAAATATATTGGTCATTATATAAAAAAATCAATGGTGGTCAAATTCGATCCTTAACTCACTTACGAGATACTGTAAAAGACCGAAAGTCACAATAAGTGTTCAAAAGATAAATTAATAATTAGTTAAAATCATTTATTATTGAACTGGATCTATTGATTAGCTTTTCTCTTAAACTAATAACCTGAGATCTCTTTTCCCCATCCAGATTAGTTTGAAGTAATACATTTAAACCTTCTACCAAGTACTTTATATTGGGAAATGTAAGAATACTTAAATCATCACGATCATCTTGATTACTTTCTTCCCAATTACCCATACTGTAAATTGTTGTGCGTTAATGTTAAATGTTTTGGATCCAAATTTAATAATTTAATAACGGATATAATTACTATAATATTATACTTTTTTTACATAATTTGATCAATATGTTGTTTACCTTAATCACATCGGAAATGGATCCAGCGAGTAAAACAATGATAGAATATTTACAAAAATACAAAAAATTCAAAGAAATAAAAGATTTCTATTTTACTTCTTGTATGTATGATAATATTTCTATGATTGTATCTAAAACCCCTTTGATATATGCTGATAATCTAGATACCATAGGTTACAAAACCGATGCTTTGATTTTTCTTTCAAGACATCAATCAAAAAGCAAGATTCCATCTTTGACATGTCATTTTACCGGAAATTATTTTACAAATTCTTATGGTGGAAATAAATTTGAGTTAGGAATTGCATATCCATCACTACAAAAGACTTATCTTGGAAAAATATTTCAATTAAGAGAAAAAGTTCCGTCGTGTGATATAACTATAGAAACAACACATCACGGTCCCACTAGTATAAAAAAACCTATTATGTTTGTTGAAATAGGTTCTTCTGAAGACCAATGGAGTAGTCTTGAGAATGCATCATTCGTATGTGATTCTTTATTAGATACATTAACAAAAAAGATTCCTAATACAAAATATATTGGAATAGGATTAGGAGGAAATCATTATGGTTCAAAATTTAACAAATTAATACTTAATACTGAATATGGGATAGGTCATATAGCAAGTAAATACGATTTAATAAATATTGATCAAGAAATGCTAAATCAAATGATCTCAAAATGTTATGAAAAGATTACACATATAATAATTGATCAAAAGGGTTTAGGCAATGAAAAACAAAGAATAATGAATCTAGTTAAAGGTGTTGAATTAGAAGTAATTAGGATATAAATGATCATACCCAGATGTCTATAATTGAACTTTAGAAATATCTTATCGCGAGCTCTATGAAAGAGACTTATTCAGCATTCTTGCATACTAAAAATCATAGAAGTATTAATCATATTAATGTATAAATTAATTCTGTTGAAATATTTATTGTCATTTTCGTTCTTAATAATTAAAAGTCTAAAAGATATTTTACGTCTATTTGTGTTACCGATTACAATTATTAGATAATAGTCCATGTCGTAATATTTATTAGACTGATATTAAAAACAATCAAATAATAAATAATTTTTAGCTTTGTTTTTATATTCTAATTTTGTAGATATTATATTGAAAAAATTCGCAGAAAAACCACCTAGTATTGTAATCTCTGGTTCTTGTTTGAATTTTGATAAAGAAAGAAAGAAAATTATTGAATTCATAGAATATTTGCAATTTTCGGTTAGCTCGGAAATTAATTGTGAAGTTTCATCTAATGGCGCTGCTTTAGGATGGGATTTCTTCAACATATATTTCGACCTTTCCTTTATGGAACAATTGATAGTAAATTTTCCGGAAATTACCGAGGAAGAAGGTGTAACCTTTGAACAGCGATTCGTTTTATGGCTTACGAAGCAATTTAAAAGGCGACATTTGGACTACCATCTTAAATTAAGTGATATTCCATACGAAAATACAAAAGGGTTTAGATTGGATCCAAATAATTATCGTGACGATAGTTTGTTGGAAGATTTGAGATAAATTATTCCATACAACAATATTTGATTCAGATAGTAATAATTTCTTAATTAACGGTATAATATACTTTTAATTAGAATTCTAATCGTCATTCAACAAACTTGAGAATTAGACTATAATCTCTAAATTGATAACTATTAATACAAGAATATAATTTTTTTATATGCTATGAATTTATTACAAAAACCAAAGATAGGACATTGGGATTTGTCAGAACTCGTCGATGAGAGAAAAAATAGTATCAAAAATTATTTAAAATATTTGCATGATGATGTCAAAAAATTTGAAAATAACCGCGAATTACTTAATAATAATATATCTACACAAAACTTTTCGAAAATGTTAATACAATTAGAGAAGATTTCAGAGAGGTTAAATATGGTAACAGGTTTTGCACATTTGCAATATTCATCCAATACTTCTTCTAATGAGTATTCTGCATTAGTTACTGAAATGGAGTTATTAGGTACTGAAATTTCTAATAAATTAATCTTTTTTGATATATGGTTCAAAAATATTCTAACAGAAAAAGATGCAAATAGAATAATTCAAACCATCAATCCAGTTTATAAACACTTTCTTACCCATAAAAGAATTTTAGGCAAATATACCTTATCTGAAAAGGAAGAAAAAATAGTTAATATATTTGAAGTTACTGGACCAAACGCATTAGTAAAGATATATGATCGAATGACTAATAGTTTTGAATTTGTTCTCAATATAAATAGAAATAACAAGATAACTAGAAAAAAATTTCTGAATAAGGAAAAACTAATGTCACTTGTTAGAAGTAACAAATCAGAAGAAAGAAAAGCCGCCTATAAATCATTATTCAATGTATATAAAAATAATAGTGGAGTTTTAGGTGAGATATATTTGAATTTAATAGTACAATGGCATGATGAAAATATTAAAATCCGTGGATTTGATTCACCTATTTCTGTAAGAAATGTTTATAATGATATAAGTGACGGTGTAGTGTCTATATTATTGGACACCTGTAAAAGAAATTCATTTATTTTTCATAAGTATTTCAATTTAAAAGCAAAAATGTTAAAATTAAAAAAATTAGAACGTTATCACTTGTACGCACCTCTTGTTAAAAAAGGAATGGTACAAAAGAGATATACCTACGAGCAAGCAGTAAACATAGTTTTGAACGTTTTTGAGTCATTTGATCCTAAATTTAGAGATTATGCAAGAATAGTTTTTAATAAAAATCATGTTGATTCAGAAATAAGGAAGGGAAAGATGAGCGGAGCATTTTGTTCTACTATCACCCCTAAACTTACTCCCTATGTTTTATTGAATTATGATGGTATGTATCGTGATATCTCTACCATGGCACATGAATTTGGACATGCTATACATAGCATTTGTTCTTCAAACCTCCCAATTGCTGTCTCTCACGCTCCTCTTCCGTTAGCTGAAACTGCTTCTGTCTTTGCTGAAATGTTGTTGAATGAAAAAATAGCAGAAGATATGACAGAACAAGAAAGATCTATTCTATTAGCAGAACAAATAGATGATATGTATGCAACTATTATGAGACAGTCATATTTTACTTTATTTGAAATTGATGCCCATAATAAGGTAATCGAAAGCAATGCTAATATTGATAATGTTTCTACTTTATATAAAAAGAATCTCCAGGATCAGTTTGGAAATTCCGTAATTGTTTCAGATGATTTTATGTGGGAATGGACATATATTCCACATTTTTATCATACTCCTTTTTATTGTTATGCATATGCTTTCGGCAACCTTCTAGTTTTATCATTATTTCATATGTACAAAAAAGAAGGGAAGTCTTTTATCCCAAAATATTTGAATTTACTTTCTGCAGGAGGATCAAAAAAACCAGAGACTCTACTAACTGAAATTGGTTTAGATATTTCTAATAAGAGTTTTTGGCAACAAGGTTTTGATCTATTGTCAGAAAAAATAGGCGATTTAGAAAAGATCGTTTAGTTTTATATTAAGATATGATAAGATATCGTTAATATTCTATTTTTCAATTGCGAGATCAATAAATTATTTATTTTGTTGTTGTAGTCGTTTCTCGTTCATTTGTTCCAGAATGGATTAATGTTCATTATTATTTTATATTCATAACTAATAAGATTTGCGACCTTATAATTAATTAATAAAATATTGTAAAATTCTAAAGGTGTACGTAAAAAAGATTTAATCAATTATTTTTAAAAGTTTTGTATGAAAAAAACTTTATTTTACTAAATTATTTAGTCTCACAATAAAAGTAAATAGAAACTTAAATTCTCAGCAATCATAATTATGTAATTTAAATGAATCTATAGACTACAGAAGCAGAATGGAGCAAATAAGCAAAACCAATTTTTTATTTTGGTATAACGCCACCTGATACAGAACTAAATTTTCTCATTTTTATATGTCCAGTCTTTTCTTTGTGATCTTCAGCATCTGAATTGAAAAAAAAACTACTTTGACAATCTTCACAAAACCAAATTTTATTAAGGTCCTCTGGATGCATGTTTACTAAATAAATTTCTGCAATATAAGAAATTAGATAATATCTAATATATAATTTATAGAAACTAAGTGCTATGTCAAACTTATATTTTTTTTATAAAGTATAATCTTTAGGAAAAAACATATATGATAATGATCATTCAAAAATTTTAATAAAAATATAATTAAAATATGTATATTTTTGGATAATTACAAAAAGTTCTCTAAACATTATTTAAATATTCATTGTCAAATCCACATGTATTCTTGGACAACTAAATTTGACATGATTTACTTGTCTTTATTATAATTAAGTACTACTACTACTGCTCTATCCAAACTATTTTCCTATCCTTCTTTATAAGAATAATACTTATTTCATATCTGTAAGATTGAATGTTATTCACCCAAATTGAAATTTAAATAATCCCTATGATCCTTTCATAAGATAAAGCATCTTCTAATTCCTCTTTCTTCATCAGATTTTTTTCTAAAATAAGTTCTCGTATCCCTCTACCCGTTTTTAAAGACTCTTTATAGATTTCTGCTGCCCTCAAATACCCAATATATGGATTTAATAAGGTTATGAGAATAGGACTTTTTTCCACTTCTTGTTTTAATTTTTCAGAATTTGCTTGAATTCCATTAACAAAATTTGTTGCGAAAATTGGTAAGAAGTTTATTAACATATCAGAGGCATCCAATACATTCTTAAGCATTCCTGGCATCATTACATTTAATTCAAACTGTCCCGCTTGTGCAGACATGGCTACAGAAACATCCTTTCCTATAATATCAAAACAAATCATGTTTAAACATTCAGCCAAAGAAGGATTGACTTTTCCTGGCATAATTGAAGAACCTGCATGAACTGCTGGAATATATATTTCAGCCAAACCTGCTAGAGGACCAGAAGCCATAAGTCTTAAATCGTTAGATATTTTTATTAGTTCAAGTGCCAAGTTTCTTAATCCTGATGAAAAATTAGCTATATCGAATTTACTTTGGAGGAAAAAGTGAAGGTTTTCAGACATTTTTAAATTTAGGCCAGAAATGTCGGAAAGATGTTTAACAACTTTTTCTCGATAACCTTTAGGTGTATTGACACCAGTTCCAACTGCTGTCCCGCCTATTCCAATGAACTCTAATTTTCTTTGATTATTGATAATTTCTTCTTTAGCTCTCTCTAGGGAATATACGTATACCTCAAACTCAGAACCCAATGTTACAGGAATTGCATCCATTAGATGAGTTCTTCCAATTTTTATAATATTTTTAAAATCCATAGATTTGATTTTCAAAGATGCAATAAGTATATCAAGAGATTTTATGATTAAATTAATGTTAATCAATATCGCAATATGCATCGCTGTTGGAAATGTATCATTACTTGATTGAGACATGTTAACGTGGTCATTAGGGTTAATTGTTGTATAATCACCTTTACTCTTTCCTAGAATTTCTAAACCGCGATTTGCGAGGATTTCATTTGTATTCATATTAAAAGCTGTACCAGCTCCTGAATTAATTGCATCTACAATAAATTGATCTAAGAATTGTCCTGATAAAATTTCATCTGAAGCTTGAATAATTACTTTGGCAATTCCCTCATCTAAGACTTGTAATTCCAAATTAGTTAATGCTGCTGCCCGTTTAATCATAACATAAGCTTTGATGAGGTTAATATGAGATTTATATCCAGTTACTTTGTATTGTTCAATTGCACGAGCTGTAAATGGACCATAATATGCATTTTCCGGTACCTTAACTTCTCCGAGTGAATCTTTATCTATTCTAAATGACATTAATGAATAGAAATTATTATTATATAACGTTATTTTAACTATAAAATCATGAATTTAAAATAATGCAAATTTCTAAAATCATTTTTATAAAAGTTTATATAATATATTTATATAGTTCACAGAACGCATACCTCTATGCCGCAAACTAAACCCATTGTAAGTATTGAGAATGTTGTTGCTTCTGCAACTATAAATCAAACAGTTAACTTAAATCAAATTACACAAATATTTCCAGATGTTGAATATCACCCAGACCAATTTCCGGGTCTTGTTTTTAGACTCAAATCTCCAAAAACTGCTACTTTAATTTTTAGCTCTGGAAAAATGGTATGTACAGGAGCTAAATCAGAAGATCAAGCTATAAAAGCAGTTAAAAGTGTCGTTCAAAAGTTGAAAAAAGGAAGTATTCAAATTGAAAATGAACCCATAATTGAAATACAAAATATAGTTGCATCTGCAAGTCTAGGAGGTAAAATTCACTTAGAATTAGCTGCTAGAGTTCTTCCGCGGAGTATGTATGAACCTGAACAATTTCCAGGATTAATACATAGAATGTTAGATCCAAAAACAGTTATACTTTTGTTTGCAAGTGGGAAGTTAGTTTGTACAGGGGCTAAGAAAGAAGCAGAAGTATATCGTGCTGTACATAATCTTCATAATTTGTTAGAAGAAAAGAATCTCATGATATATGAAGGATAATTATTTTTGTAAACTATTTTTTTTAATATTTAGGTAGGATTTTGTTAAAAATAATACTAACTACGATAGCTAATAAATAATTTAAAGTTAATCCTTTACGTTAAAATTTTTTTTTGTAATAATTGCTTTTTAAAATTAGACATAAAAAATTTTCAACTATTTTTTCATTCTTTCTCCTATTTAATTGGCAAATTAGTATTATCATTATCATGTGTCATTACGTCAAGAGTATTTTCTAAGAATTTTCCAACTTGCATACAATTATACTATTAGTTCAGTAAACATTCGTTCCTTTCTAATAGAAATTAGTGGCGAAAACATTAGAAGTAGGGAATTGTAGCAAGATCAAATGGAATCTCTTCCATTTGAATTATCTCTCTTAATACTATGAATATATCATGATACATTCCAGAAAAACTTTGCATTAACCTTAAAAACAAGATAAAATTACTATTTTTTACCACCCACTAGTTTAAAATTCCCAAACTTTAAAGAATTAGATTGTATTAAGAATATTACAAGGTTAGTTGTACAAGTCTTCTTCATTATCTATACTATGAAAAAGATTTATTTTAATTATTTACAATCATATCAATGCCAGAGATATGGCTTGGTTATGGCTCAACAGATGTAGTTTTAGATATAAAACAAGAAAATTTACTGAGCTTCTATCCAGAGTTAAATTTGTTATCTGATGACGATATAAAAGAAATTCTAACTGAGATTAAGTTTTCAAAGAAAACTCTTATTTTTCCATTATCTTCTTCAAGGTCTATATTAAAAATCATATCTTTATTGATAGAATCTAATAAACATGATATAACAAAGGAAATTGCAATTGGAACTTTTTCTGACTATTTCCTCCAAATTAAAGATTATTACGATGAAAATTTCAAAATTTTCCAAATTGAGAAAAAAGATTTTTATGAAAAAATCAAAAAATTTGATAGTGTTATTTTTATTTCAAAGATTGGGTATGAACCTCTTTTTGGATTTAGTGGTACTCCTTCAATGTTGTTAAGAAGTTTTGTACATGATTTGATGGATGAAATTTTTCATTCTAATGAAATTATAAGACCTAATTCTGGTGAGCTAGGCGAACCGCTCAAAGTTGCCTTAGAGTTTTATGATAAATTAGGTTTCTATTCTATCGAGGTTTTATCTAATCAGTATGGAATTTCTCGTCTTTATTACGGACATAATTCAACATTCATTAAATCAGCATTTTTTGACTTTAAAGCAAATACTAATTTTAATCTCAATGAACAAAAGGCTTTAATTATTAGCGCAGGTTCGGAACCTGAGTATCATATCAATCTAACTAACTCATTATATTCATTATGGAACTCTATAGGGATTTTAAAAAATCGTGGAATGGCCGTTTTATTAGCAGAAAATAGTCAAGGTATCGGTGATGGTGCTTTATCTATGTATTTAGAAGGTAGACTGAATCTTTCTGAAATAAAAAAAATAAAGTATGTAGATGGTTTAGAGCATTTGATTTATCTTGAGAATTTAAAAAATGAATATTACATCGGTCTCGTTTCATCAATACCGTTTTATTATGCCAAAACTAAATTAGGATTTAACACTTTTAATAATGTTAAAGAGGTATTGCAAAATATGATCGCACGTTATGGAAAATCAAGTAAGGTTATGATATGCCCTGATCCAAATATTACCTTTTTTATAAAACAATAAGAATTATTTTTGATATTTAGGTTAACTACATTCTATTTATTTTAAAACACATTATGATTTTGTTCTTATATATAAAGTTAAATACCTTGTCAAGTTAAATATAGAAATTGCAATCTATTCTTAGGAGTGTTGGTGATTATGTTATTCGTAATTGCGAAGAAAGAGATCTTCCATTTGTTATTAATATAAACATGATAACACTTCCAGAACATTATTCTGATTATTTTTTTTCTTCTATTCTAGCAGAATTGCCTGAAGCATTTATTGTAGCAGAAATAACAAATCAGGTGATTGGATATATTATGTGTAAAATAGAATTCGGATTTTCAAATTTCAGAAAGTTAGGTTTTGTGAAGAAGGGCCATGTGGTATCCGTTGCAGTTTTAGATAAGCATCAAGGAAAAGGTATAGGAACCGCATTAATGTTAGAAGGCATTAAGGGTGTTATTATAAGAAAAAGTGATGAAATCTATTTGGAAGTTAGGGTTAGCAATGAAAATGCAGTTCAATTATACAAAAAACTAGGTTTTATTATAAAATCTAGATTAAAATCTTATTACCGCGATGGTGAAGACGCATTTTTAATGGCAAAAGATCTTAGTTAGAGATATATAATATTCAAATTGGTTGTCTTTTGATAATGAAAAGTAACAGACTTACTGGGATTTTTCTATTAATGGTTCCTCCACTAATTTTTCTTGTATATATATATTTATTATTTGCTTCAAGTCTAGATTTGCTTTTAATAAAACTTACTATTGTAGGAACTGTAGGAATAATTGTTTCAGTCTTTATATGGATTGGATATACCATGATCTCTACTTCTAATCCTAACGAAATTACAGATGATAATATTTAAAGTATCTCTAAATCAAAAACAGTTTGATATATTCTAGGCCCGACCTCTCTTACTACTCTTCCAGAAATTATCTTGTAATTGTAACATTGGAAATTTTTATGGCAATTTATTTTTCCTTCTTCTACTGCATCCAATTTACTTTTAGATTTAATATGGGCAAAATAGTGAATAACACCTTTATTATTTTGAAGGGCGGCAATAGCTGAATCGATAAATTCTGAAGCTTGCTCTGGCAGTGGCATAAGGATTCTTGTCGCTTTACCTTTTAACTGATTATCTATAATTGTTCTAGCATTTCCCAAAATAGGAATAACCCTGTCCTGAACTTTGTTTAATTTGGAATTAATAATACACAAATCGTTTGCATCAGGATTTGAATCTATGCTATATACAACGCAATCAGGATTTTTTTTTGCAAGAATAATCGAATAAGTACCTATTCCAGCGAACATGTTAACAATTATTTCGTTATTACTTATCATCTTAGAAACCCTAAGTCTTTCAGTAGAAAGACGAGGAGAAAAATATGTCTTTAATACATCTACTTTAAATATACATCCATGTTCTTTATATTCAGTATTCGATTTATTGCTACCAGTTAAAAGACACAATTTTCTTGTTCTGTATTCACCTTGTACTGAAGAGATTTGTTGAAAGACGGTATTCACTGTCTTAATTTTATTTATCAATGTATTGGCTATAATTTCTTTTTTCCCTTCTAATTCATCTGGAATTTTAATTATTATTATGTCACCAATTATATCAAAAGATGAATATAGCTTTTCAATTTCTTCTTTTGTAAATACATCTTTTAATGCATTTTTAAGCAATGATCCCATGTCTTTATCTTTTTAGGTAGTAATATTCTCCAGAATTTTTTTGTAATTTATCTAATTGACTTTCGTTCTTGTTTACTCGTGGTCGACCAGTAGTTTCATCCCTTCTGTAAGTAATTGATAGATCTCTCAGAAATAGGTTCATACCCTCTATCTTAGACATGGGTTTGCTTGCAATACCCTCTAATCCCGGTTTTCCATTAAATATTATTAGAGAATCAGAAACTATATCAATTAACTGCATATCATGATCTATAATTATTGCTGATTTTGCTTGAGCTCTTACAAACCTCTGAATAAATTTAGCCAATGCTATTCTTTCTTCTATATCTAAAAAAGCTGACGGTTCATCTAAAGCATAGATATCAACATCTCTCATTAATGATATTGCTATTGCTACTTTTTGTAATTCTCCCCCACTAAGATTCTTTATATTTTTTTCATACAATTTTTTAACTCCCAATGGAATAATAATTTGTTCCTCTACAATGCTCCCTTCTATAATATTTTGATATGCTGTGTATAATAGTGACTTGACATCAGAATCATATTCTTGAGTTATATATTGTGGTTTATACGAAATTTTAGCATTAGTTTCTATACTTCCCTTATCTGCTTGTTCAACACCTGCTATCATCTTCATAAATGTTGTTTTACCTAATGCATTTGCACCAATAACTCCTAAAACTTCACCTTTTCTTATTTTTCCATGAGAAATTCTAAGATGAAACGCATTAAAATTTTTTTCTAATTCTGAATATTGAGTGATAGTATTATTTAAGATAAAATCATCAATAGGATTGAATGTGTCAAATCTAAATCTTTTTTCTCTAAATCTAATATTTTCTGAGGGGATAAAACCGTCAAGGAAATTATTTATACCTGCTTTAGTAGATTGTAAACTGGAAACAATTCCGTAAGCTCCTGATTCACCATATAGTATGTGAATATAGTCAGACAAATAATCTAATAAAGTTAAATCATGCTCGATAACCATAACTGTTTTTCCTTTTGCAGCGAGATTTTGTATTACTTTGGCAACGGCTAATCTTTGATAAATATCATTATACGATGATGGTTCATCAAAGAAATAGTATTCTGCATCTTTTATTGCAGCAACAGTGACTGCTAATCTCTGCAATTCACCGCCACTTAATTCATTTAAATTTTTATTCAAGGAATTTTTCAAACCTAGCTTCTCTGAAATTTCATCTGCAGTTTTATTTTCATCAAATTTTTTTAAAATTTCATCTGCAGTTCCTTTAAATACCTTTGGTATTTTGGAAACAAGTTGTGGTTTTATTGATACCCTAAAATTCCCATTAGCAATACTTTCAAAATGTGACTTTAATTCAGAACCATGAAATTTTTCAATAACGTAATCCCATTCAATGTTTGAATCATAATTGCCAAAATTAGGTTTAAGATTGCCTGATAAAATATTCACAATAGTGGATTTGCCCATCCCATTTCTTCCAAGTAGACCGACAACAGAACCTTTCTTGGGAGTCGGTAAATGATATAGCCTAAAAGAATTTATTCC
The DNA here is from genome assembly GCA_036376955.1 of Nitrososphaeraceae archaeon. Classification (GTDB taxonomy): domain Archaea; phylum Thermoproteota; class Nitrososphaeria; order Nitrososphaerales; family Nitrososphaeraceae; genus TH1177. Next base: position 29,878 of record DASUZI010000161.1, on the reverse strand, counting down.
ATATTGATGAATTTTGTGTTCACCCAATTCTTTTGGTAAATTTACTATTACAATTGCTTCAAAGGGACATTTTTTAACGCAGATTCCACAACCGGTACATAGATCTTCGGAAATTACTGCTTTAGCATCTTTTTCTCTTTGGACAATGCATTTGCCCCCTGTTTTATTTACTGGGCAATAAATAATGCATTCTAATCCGCATTTTTTTGGTTTACATAATTCCTCATCTAATACTGCTACTCTAGCGGTGGATTCAGGGTTTCCCATTTGATTATATTTTTTACTAATATGTATTATATCTCTTGCTAGGTTTCATTTTTTGATGATTATATAGGTATGTATAAGGCTTTAAAAACGAATAAATAAACCTTATTATAATTTTAGTTAGCCGGTCATAGTGACAGGGCGCGACCCGGACTCATACCGAACCCGGAAGTCAAACCTGTCGTCGCTGCCTAGTACTGACCTACGTGAGTGGTTGGGAAAGGGCAGTGCTGGCGTTTAACAAATAAACTATAATAAATGATGTTATATTTTTATATTTTCACTCATAATAAATTTAATTATTGTTCGTATTCCAAAACCTGTTGCTCCAGGCGGGTTATATGATTTTAACAGACTTCCTTCCTGATTCCAAGCTGTTCCGGCAATATCCATATGTACCCAGGGTGTTTTTCCTACAAAATTTGACAAAAAAGCTGCTGCAGTAATCGCCCCAGCCGGTCGTCCTCCAATATTTTTAATATCTGCATTTTTACTTTTTATCTGATCATGATGGTCCTCTAACAATGGTAATTCCCACATTTTTTCATGAGTAATTTTAGATATGTCGATAATCTTTTTGATTAATTTTTCATTGTTACCTATTATTCCTGCAATATTATTTCCTAACGCTATTATGCAAGCTCCTGTCAAAGTTGCCATATCTATTATTAATTTCGGTTTATATTGCTTAATTCCAAAGGCGAGTGCATCGGCAAGTATTAATCTACCCTCTGCATCCGTGTTAATTACCTCTACACTTTTTCCGTTATACATATTGATTATGTCACTTGGTCTATAAGAAGAATTTGAAGGCATATTTTCGACTGCTGGAATTATGCCAATCACGTTATTTTCTATTTTTAATGAAGATAATGATTTCATAATTGCAATAACGTTAACACCACCACATTTATCAAATTTCATTTCCTCCATTTTTTCACTAGGTTTGATCGATATTCCACCAGAATCAAATGTTACTGCTTTTCCTACAAGTAAAATTGGATCTTCTCCATTTTTAGTTCCTTTATATTTCAATACTATTAGTTTGGGAGTATTGATACTACCAGAGCCTACAGAAACTATTCCATTTAATCCCATATCTCTCAGAGAATTAATTCCGATAATTTGTGCTTCTATTCCTTGATTTTTTATTTCCAAGGCTATTTTTGCAAGATATTCTGGGGAACATTCATTTGGAGGTAAATTACTTATGTCTCTAGCAAAATTCACAGATTGACATATGGCAGAAATATCTTTGATTATTTTTTGATATTCTTTTGAATTGGATTCTATCATTATTGAAACATTGTCGACAGTATTATTGTTCTTTGAAGTTTTAAATTTATCAAATGAATAGGATGAAAGTATAATTCCTTCTACTAAAGATTCGATTATTTCTTTTGAGAAGCTAAAAGGGATAATAGAAAGCTCTGTTATTCTGAATTCTTTTGCATATTGAATTATTTTTCCAGATATATTTCTAGATTTTTCTGTATTAAATTCATTTTTGTTACCTAATCCTGCAAATAATATTTTTCTAGCTGGATGTTTTGAAAATGTGTGTAATTCATTTAATAGACCAAATTTATGAATATTGGAAATAATTTCTTTACCTGCATTTCTTATTTCTTCGTTGAATTTATTAAGTAAATATGAATAATCCTCATTGAGAAAACATCCAATAACTAAAAGGTCTGTTCTCTTTTCACTAATCTTTGTTTCATCTGCTATAATTTTTAACATACACTATGAAATTCAACAATAATATTTTAAATTATTGAATTGAATTTCCATTGCTCTAATAAAATTAATCTTCCTCCAGCTAGATTTTTATCTTTCTTTATATTTTGTTTCTATATGCCACATTGTGGTTTGAAGGTATTGATATATGATATTTCACATGCGTTATCTAGATTTAAAAAGAAAAATACAAGAGATTAGAATTAATGCAATCGAAGGAATTGCTGAAGCAGGATCAGGTCACCCAGGCGCTTCTTTTTCTGCTGCTGAAATAATGGGTGTATTATATTTTAGAGAATTGCGTCATGATCCTTCAAATCCAACTTGGGCAGGAAGAGATTATTTTATTAATTCAAAAGGACACTCTGCTCCAGGCTATTATGCAACGTTGGCAGTGGCTGGATATTTTCCAAAATACGAAATGAAAGACTTAAGAAAATTTGGCTCTAGATTGCAAGGTCATCCTGTAAGGTATTCAAAACTTTTAGAACGTCATTCTGTACCTGGAGTGGAATATTCAGGGGGGTCAGAAGGTATAGGTCTCTCTGTTTCGATTGGAATAGCTTTGGCAAATAATCTTGATAACAAAGAGAACAATGTTTACGTTTTACTAGGTGATGGTGAGACAAATGAAGGTCAGATATGGGAAGCTGCTATGACTGCTCCGAAGTTTAAATTGGATAATATTATAGCTATTTTGGATCGAAACAAAATTCAACAAGATGGATTTACTGAAGATATAATGCCTCTGGACCCAGTACGTGATAAATGGGTTGCTTTTAATTGGAACGTAATCGAAATTAATGGACACAAAGTTGAACAAATTATGGATGCATTAAACAAAGCTAGTGAAGTAAAGGATAAACCTACTATTATAATTGCAAACACCGTAAAGGGTAATGGCATTAAACACATGGCTAATAATCCTCAATGGCATGGTAGAGCACCTCATAATCTGCATATTCCCTTATTAATTGAAGAATTAGAAGGAGAAATTCTGATAGCCCCTTCAATAATTGCAGGAGAAAAAGAAAATTATGAAGAAAAAATAAAAAAAGTTGAAAGAGGTGGAGCAGACATTATTCATTTAGATGTGATGGATGGAATTTTCGTTCCTAATATTACTTTTTTAGCCGATACAATAAAAAAATTAAGACCAATTACCAATATACCTTTTGATGCTCATCTAATGATCGAAAAACCATATGAACATATTGAGGAGTATATAAACGCCGGTTGTGATATTATTACAATTCATGCTGAAACTTGTAATAATGAAAAATTCTGTTATATTAGAGAGAAGGTAATGTCTGCGGGAATAAGTTTAGGAATAGCTATTAATCCACAAACAGAACTTCCAGAATGGGCATATTCTTATTTAAACGATATTGATGTCATAATAGTTATGTCTGTAAACCCTGGCTTTTCTGGACAAAAATTCATTCCTGATATAACAGCTAAGATTAGCAATTTGAATAGAACTTTAAAAATGAAGGGATACAAAGGGTATATTGAAGCAGATGGAGGAATAGATGCTTCTACTGTCCAACGAGTATATGATGCCGGAGCACGGATTATGGTAGCAGGGAGCGCAGTTTTTTCCAATTCAGATATAAATACAGCAATTCTACAGTTAAAACATAAAACTAATGTCACGTTAGAAAGAAATCTATTAAAAAAAGCAGATGAAAATAGTGTAAGAAAAGATTGGATTGTTGCACGCAAGCATATTTTGATACCGGTTGCTAATGAACTGGGAATAGAAGATGAAATTAACAGACTCTGAATTAAAAAAAGGGGATATGCGATCGGCGTATGGGAATGCTTTGGTTGAATTAGGTATAATTAATAAAGATATTGTCTGTGTAGGTGCAGATACTACTGATTCAATAAAAACAAAAAAATTCGGCGATAAATTTCCTGAACGCTTTTTTAATATAGGAATAGCCGAAGCTAATCTTGTTTCTATTGCTGCAGGTTTTGCAATTGCTGGAAAAACAGCATTTGCAAGTACATATGCTGCATTTTTACCTGGACGATGTTTGGATCAGATTCGTAATGCAATATGTTATCCTAGTCTTGATGTTAAATTGGTTGTATCTCATGCTGGTTTAACAGTTGGTCCAGATGGAGCTTCTCATCAACAAATAGAAGATTTATCTATTATGCGATCAATTCCTAACATGAGAGTCCTAGCACCTGCTGATTCTGTATCTGTTTTTAATATAATTAAAAATATTGCAGATATTCCAGGTCCATTTTATGTAAGACTTGCTCGTCCCTCGTCAGAGATAATTTATGAAGACAATGATAGTGAATTTCAAATAGGTAAAGCAAATATTTTGCAAGATGGATCAGATATAACAATTATTGGTTGCGGATTGATGGTTTATAAAGCAATTAAAACAGCTAAAATTTTAAAAGAAAAATTTCATATCTCTGCTCGGATAATTGATTCCTATTCAATAAAGCCATTAGATAGTGATTTAGTCATAAAAGCCGGACAAGAAACTGGTGCGATTATTACTGTTGAGGAACATAATATAATAGGAGGTTTGGGCAGTGCAGTTGCAGAGGTATGCTCTGAATCACATCCTTGTTTTATAAAACGAGTTGGAGTTAGAGATACATTTGGAGAATCTGCAAGAGATTCTGAATTAAATATTTTACTTGAGCATTATGGCCTAACCGAAAAAGAAATAGAACGGGCTGTGCTATCTACAATTGATAAATTAAAAAAATGAAAATATTTCTTGATACTGCTAATATTGCTTCAATTCGTCATTATTCCGAAATGGGTATGGTTGATGGAATAACTACTAATCCTACTCTTCTTTCAAAAGAAGGTGGAGATCCGGAAGAGATTATTAGAGAAATTGTAAAAATGGTCCAAGGCCCGGTTAGCCTGGAGGTTATTTCTACTGAAGTTAACCAAATAATGGAAGAAGCTTATATTCTCAAGCAATATGGCTCAAACGTTGTGATTAAAGTTCCAATGATTCCAGATGGATTAAAAGCAGTTAAAAAATTAAGAGAAGAAGGAATAGACACAAATGTTACGCTTGTTTTTTCTGCTACTCAAGCTTTATTAGCTGCAAAGGCTGGAGCATCCTATGTAAGCCCCTTTATTGGAAGGCTTGATGATATAGGTAATGATGGAATGAGTCTTATCAGCGACATAAACCAAATTTTTCAAAATTATCAATACAATACTAAAATTCTTGTGGCGAGTGTACGTCATCCAATTCATGTGATTGAATCTGCTAAAGTTGGTGCCGATGTAGTAACTTTACCACCCGATATTCTTGGTAAAATGTTTTTACACCCTCTTACAGATAAAGGCTTAAAAACATTTATTTCAGATTGGGAAAATCTTAAGAAAACAAATCCCTCTATTAAGATATTATAACCATTTCTTATTTTATTAGGAATTACACTTTGAGCAAGTTAATAACCTTTTTTGGTATATCTACAACTCTACTAGCGATTGTTTTATTGTAATTAAGATATTTTAAATTGTGACCAATATTGATAAGATCATTTAAATCTTTTCCTAGGCCAAGGGCTGCCATGTGGATAGAGAAATTTCTATAGATTAGTACCATTTCTTTAACAGCATCATAATTTGACGGCTCGCCATCAGTTAATGTAATCATTATCTCGGGTTTGAATGATTTGATAAAAGGTAAAAGAATAGTGTATATTTCAGCTAATGGTGTCCCGCCACTTGCTCTTATTTGAGCTAATCTCCTTGCATTTATTGCCGACCAAGGGATTTTTGGTGGTTTAACTAGCCAACATTTTACTTTTTTTGCTTCAGTGCTAAATGCGTAAACTGCAAAATCGATTCCTAGGTAACTAAGTGCTTCACATAATGCTACTGTAGCTTGTTTGTATTTTAATTCAATTTCCTCTATACTACTAGAATGGTCAAGTAGAATGACTACTTTCGTTCTAATGGAAATTTTAACATCGCTGAGGAAAGGTTTACTCTGAGAATCAATATATGCCTCTGTGTCTAATTCATCACCTTGTTCTTGATGAAGTTCTACCCACCCAGTTTTCCAATCTCTAAAAGCTGATTTAATTTTTTGAATTAGATCCATGTCATAGATTTCTGATTCATTGATATCCATCCTATTAGGAACACTAATGTCAAAATTTTCCAGGCTATCATATCCTTTTGTTTCTGATTTCTTACTTTCTTTTAATAAGGTCTCATATTCTTTTATAACATCTTTTCCTTCAATAATTTCTTTTACAGATTTGTCAAATTCTTTATTTGTTAGTTTTGATTTTATTACGTTCTCTAATTGTTTAAATAAATCTAATTTATTCATTCCAAAGCCTATACTAGACCGAGGAGTAGTCAAAGGAATCGATAATAAAGGATCTATTTGTAATATTTTTATAACTTCTCGTACCTTGTCATACATCCAATCTGTTCCTAATCTTTTATCAATAGCTTCTCTAATACACTCATTTGCAAAGTCTGTCGCTTGCCTAACCTTATCAAATTCATTTCCAAATAATTCTCCTTTAATATATCCAGTAAGAAAATATTGTGAAAAAGCTTCGATTATTTTATGTCTCCCATACATTGTATTTAGAAGTGGTTTCGATAACCAAGACATACCCTCATAAAAAATTATTTCATTTGTCATTCCATGCCAGCCACGTAAGCCCAATATTTCGATTCTTTTTGTTTCCATAGTGTTTAGAATAAAACCATATGCATGATCCTGACGAGAGACTTTTACTTTAGAAGTATGTCTTATTCTCATTGCTTCATACCATAAACAGACTCTCCACTGCCTGTACCTTTGAAATTCTTCACCGTGGAAATAATTTAATGTTGGTAAAATAATCTGTTGTTTCTCAATATCTGTTTGAGGAGATTTATCTGTAGACAGTGTAACAATGACTTTTGCATTATTAGACCATCTACGTGCAAGAAACGTAGCTATGTCAAGAAGAATATCATTCCTCAAATATTTTTTTTTATTATCAGATGTCACATCTCTCAACCGAATATCGAAACAACCATGTCCATGACTTTTCTGTACTCCACATCACCCCATTGGCTATATGCATTTGCAAAAACTATTTCAGCTGCAATCTTCGGGTCGGTATCGATATTTAATAATTTAGTAAATGCAATTGTTTCTCTTAAACTAGGTCCATAAAATAGTTCTTCTACTCCGGCAGCTTCTCTTAACGATCTTGCTAATTTTATAGCACGTTGAATATTAATTAAATTGTCATTATTTACTAGAGTATGTTGTTTAATAATTTCAAGTTCAGTTTCCTCTGGTGGGTAATCTAAGTTAAGCCTAATTGGGAATCTGCTTAAAAGTTGAGGTGGTAATTCTTTAGTGCCAACGTGTGATAAGGGATTAATTGTAGCAACTACAAACCATCCTTCACTAGCCTTAATAACTTGGCCTTCTGCTTCCTTCAAAATTATTTGTCTCCTATCATCCAGAGCCTCATCTAATCTTAATAGCATATCAGGTTCTGCAGCATTCAATTCATCCAAATAGAGAATTCCTCCTTTTTTCATGGATTTTACTAATATTCCCTCTACAAAGTTGATTTCACCATTTTCTATAGTTTTAGTTCCAACTAAATGAGATTCTCTTGTTCTAAGACTAAAGTTTACAGAAAAAATATTTTTATCAAGTTCAGAAGCAAATTTTCTTGCCAATGATGTTTTCCCTGTTCCTTTAGGACCAATTATAAGCGCAAAAAGATTTATTTTGTAAGCTTTTTTTAATATATCCATAGATTGATTCCAGTCTAGATAATTGATGGTCTCCACTACATTGCTCATTATTAACAATACAGATAGAGTTTAATTTAGAATTAACTAAATAAATATTAGAAATTATTTTTTTGAATGAATGATCTTCTTTTTATTACTTATATAATCTGTTAAGAGTATCTTATCTATTGAAGCTGGATTAATATAATAAGATCTTCCCTTTACATATTTTTCCATTTCGTTTACATAACTCAACATAGAGTCTTCTTCACTTATCATTATAGTGTCAATTTGAATGCCTTTTTTATAACATTTTTTGGCTTCAATTATAGTGCGTTCACCGATGAATTGATCAACTTGTCTATATCTATAACACAAATATACTAATTCGCCTGAATTTACATCTAAATTCATTTCCTGACTTTTCTTAATAGAATTTATTGTATTCTTATCAGGAATATAAAAGTGAGAATATGGTCTTTGTGAAAGTATTTTTTGTTGCTCTTTTTCATTATCAATAAAACATGCACTAGGGTGACCATCAGTAATAAGCACTATTCTTTGATTTTCTACAGAATTTTTTTGTAAAATTTTTTTGGCTAGTCTTAATGCAGCTTGATAATTTGTATAATGTAGAAAATCAACACCAGGTTCAAAAGTTTTTAAATACGGGATATCTAGAGGATTTATTTTAGAAGCTAACGCCCCAAATCCTACCATGTTAATTATGTCTGAAGGAAAATATTTTTTGTTTAGGATATACAAAGACCATAATGCTCTCTTAGCAGCTTCTATTCTACTTAAATCTCCGTATAATGTTGAATATCTCATTGTGGAACTGAGATCTATACAATATACGATAGAAACTCGAACATCCTCGATAGTTTCATATTCTTCAAAGTCTTCAACATCCATTTTTATCGGTATTTCGACTTTCCCGTTTTTTCTTGCAAGCCTTTGAATTGAATTTAACAATGAATTTGGAATATTAATCAGTCTGATATCATCACCAATTTCGTATTTTTTTGTTGTATCTAATAAAAGGGACCCGTATCCAAAATTTTTTGTCTCATGTATTCCGAAATCCCCTTTTTTCAGTTCTTTCAATATGTCTTGTAATATTTTTTCACCAATAGTCGCAAATCCTTTGTTGCTTAACCATTTTTCAGAATTTTTTATATAACCTTTTTTTATGAGATGGGTAACAATAGGCAGATTCGATTTTACATCTGTGTCTGACGATATCTCTGAATCATTTTGATAAATGATATTGTTATCTTCGTCAAGTCCATCCTTGTTCTTTTTTGTTTTAATAATTTCTTGTAAAGTTTGTTCTAATTCATGCAACGATGGTGTTTTTTCTTTAAGAATTTCTTTTCCGAGTGATTTTAATAGGTCATCGAGTGTATCATTACTTATGTTTTGTTCCCCTTTATCTTCAAATTTTTTAGTTGTTGTATCATCTGATTCACTTGTAAAAGGAAAGTAAACAAAATCTATTGATTTATTAATGAGTGTTTTCATAAATTCCCTTTTCTCTTCTATCTATAATTGGATTATCTAAATTCCTTAATCCTTCAAGTATTAATTCTACTATTGACGCTCTATATTCTTTATCTTGTTTATTAGTGAACGATAATCCATTAATTTCAATTCTGTTATATTCAATATTTTCAATAAAAACGTCATTTTCTTTTTCGTCTATTTCTATAATCCTCTCGAGTATTTTTTTAAGAGTGGGAAAATTTTTCAATTGAGCTTCGTAATTATCAGGGGAATTGCTGGTCTCGTCTCCTAAAAGATTTTGCGACACTATAAATCTCTTATTTTTACTAAATTCATTTTTCACCAGTACAATTTCTTCACTCTTGATATTTTGAATATATTCTCTTGCTGTAGTGTTTATCGCTTCAGAAATCAATCTATTTAAAATCTCTAATCTATTTTGCTTATTGTCATCTAATTCAGATAATTCAAATTTCGATGTTTGGTGTATACTATTAATATCTGAGAATCTAGGTACTGCCCTTACATTATAATTCAACGATCTTACGCGTTCAGCCTCACTAATTATAGCTTCAGCGGAGTGAACCGACATTCTCACACTTACTCCTTTGTCTTGGTTGATGTCTGAATTTGTTCTAGCTAACTGTGTGATCTTAGCAATAGTTTTCAAAACAAAGATAGGTAAAATAATATTTTTTGGATCGCTTAGTTTTATTTCCTGTATTATTATAAGCATTTCGTCAATAATTTTTACAGGGTAGCGTGTCTCAATATGGCTTCTAAGTCTATCAAACAAAGGTTCTATTATTTTTCCAGAATGAGTATAATCAATTGGATTGGAGGTAGCTATTATTTTGAGATCAGGTTCAAAGTAAACTGGATATGAACCGGTAGTAAATTTACCTTCCTGCAATACGCTTAATAAAGCGACTTGTTTTCTTGGATCTAGAACAGGTAATTCATCAATACATAAAATTCCATGTCTAGCCTGTAATAGTTGACCTGGTGAATATGATTCAATATTATAGATCTCTACTCCTTTTTTTGCTATTTTAATGGCATCGATTTGTCCTACTAAATCTTTAACGGATATATCAGGAGTGGCCAAAATGTATCTATATCTTTCAGATCCATTAATCCAATCAACTCTAGTATCTAAGCCATTATTTCTTATATTTTCTTCTGTTTCCTTTGATACGGTGAACGTGGGGGAATAGTGTGTAACTTCTTTGTCTTCTAACAAAGAAATCATGTGTTCCACTCTAATGGTTGTGGGAATATCATTTGTTAATGACTTTCTAATTATTGGTATTGGTGATAATAGATTGTTGGAGATAGCTTCAGATAATTTTGTTTTAGCTTGGCCTATTTGTCCTACCAATAAGAGATCATGACCAGCAAGAATTCCTCTATTTATTGATGGTATAATATCATCATCGTATCCAATGATTCCACGGTAGGGATTTATACCTTTTTTAAGAAGTGCGATTAAATTCCCTCTAATTTGATCATCAACTTTAGCATGTTTGTAATTTATTTCGAGAAGATCTTTTAATGTTTTAATTTCTTTATAATTATGTGGAACACCAGGGAATATTTCATTATATTTTGGATCAGATCTGTAAGAGTCTAATACCATTTTCTCTATATCTTTAAAATTCAATAGATTTCTTGCTGACTAAAACAAAATTTAAACATTGTTAAAAGAATAGATAATAGTAGTCATTCAAAATGATTATATCATTAATAAAATTCTTAAAGGTTTTTCTGTGATATTTGAATTTTAAAAAAACTTTAAATATTCTAAAGTAAATAATATTCTTTTATATTGTAATTGTATTTTTCTAATTTTTATCTATAATGAATATTAAATCAACATTTTAACCAAGAAAATGTACTACATAAGATTAATAAAATAACTATATTTGGTTTAATTACAAAAAGATAATCTATGAGATTGTAAATTAAAAAATTTAACTTGTTCTAGTATGATTTTTATTTAGGTCATGACTCTAGCTTTAAGAGTTGTCAACAGCAGACTATAAACACATTGTTAGAATTATGGGTAAAGATGTTGAGGGAGATAAAAAAATAACTGTCGCTTTGAGTAAAGTTAAAGGTGTTGGTTACAACTTCGCTCAAGTATTACTTCAAAAATTAAATATTAATCCATATATTAGAGTAGGTCTTTTAACTGATAAAGAATTAAATGATATAGAGAACGCTCTTAAAGATCCTAATAAAATAGGTATTCCACATTTCTATTTCAATAGAAGAAAAGATATGGATACAGGTTCCAATATTCATTTACTTACGTCTGATTTGGATTTTATTGTTTCAAATGATATAGATAGAGAGAAAAGTATTATGAGTTGGAGAGGATATAGACACATGTTTGGATTACGTGTACGGGGCCAATGCACACGTACTACTGGTAGAAGAGCTAGTGCAGTTGGAGTACGTAAAATAGCACAAACTGCACCAAAAACACAAAAGAGTGGTGAATAATGGGCGACCCAAAGAAATCAAGAAAAACATTTCGTAGACCTCGTCAGATATGGACTACCGATCAGTTAAGTTCAGAGTTGTATCTTATTGGTTCCTATGGTCTTAGAAGCAAAAGTGAATTATGGAAAGCCCAAACTAAGGTAGCTGATATAAGAAATCAAGCTCGTGAATTATTAGCTCTAACAATTGAGGCAAGACAGACTCAAGAAATTAAACTATTAACCTATTTACAAAGACTTGGACTAGTAAAAGATTCTGCAACCCTTGATGATATTCTTAATTTAAAACTGGAAGATATTTTGGAACGAAGATTACAAACCATTATAATGAAAAAGGACAATGCCAAAACTCCGCATCAATCGAGGCAGTTAGTAGTACATGGTCATGTATCAATTGGCGGAAGGGTTATTAACATTCCAGGATATATAGTCAAGAAAGATGAAGAATCAAAAATTGACTTGAGATCTCAATTTATGAATCCATCTCAAAATATCCCTACTACCTAATATTTAAGAAACAATATCTACATGGTCTATTTTTCCATCCGCATTCATGTCGAAACCTTGAACAACTAACGCAAGTTGATCATCACTTGAAGAATTACTGTATATTTTATTTCCATAATTGGTTAATGCAATAACGGACGCTTTTGTTCCTATACTTCTTACACCTGCTAAAATCAAAATTTTTTTATCTTTGTTATAGGGATTATTTATTTTAGCAATCAGACCATGATTGTCCATATTATATATTCTTCCTGATTGGTCAGTTAATCCAGACCAATAATTATCTTCATTAAATTTAATCTGAAGATATTTGTTGAATTCTGAAGTAACAATATTTGTGCCCGGCCCACCAATCAAGATTAGATTTTTATTATCAATATCTTTTTCCGCTTTTGCATCAACATCTAATTTAACTATAAACCCAGAAGTAGATGAATCAGATAATGTTCCAAGGTAAAAACTCAAATGTACAGCGTAATGGCCGTCCCTCGAGGAAGATTTGTAAGGTCCATGAGGATCAGGTGCTCCTACAACTATTAATCCAGAAAAAGAGTTATTTTCATAAAACTCTTTTAATATATTCGGAATATTTTTTCTCTTCTCATTTTTTGTGTAATGAGAAGATTCGAATTTCTCAACGTCTCCTTCAAGTTCTAAACCAAATGAAGGACTAGAAGTTGAGTACAACCTAGCTGTACCTCCTTTGATCAAACTTGTTCCTACTTGTTCTAGTGCCCCTATTCTAACTAATTTTCTAATGTAATAGTAAACTGTTTGATCATAAAGCTTTAATTCTTTTGCTACTTGTGCTGGATACATAGCCTTGGATGACAATAACTCTATTATTTTCCATGCAATATTATTTGATAAAATTTTCATATCAGTTATATTATCAAATATTAAAATTTTTTTACTAATGGTGTTTCCGTTACGATCATAGATTATAGTCTTTTTTCTCATAATATCAAATTGTATTATTTCTATAAAATGTTTTATACCGGTAAACAAATATTATAATTATTTTTTACATTGTGATTTGAAATTAAATTTATAATTATAATTATTTTTATAATGGTATATTATAATTATTAATATACTATTTAAACTAAGTTCATACGATATAATTTATGTGTTCTATAATAGGGTATATTGGTAAATGCACGGCTGCTTCGGTTATAGTTGAAAGTTTAAAGAAAATGGAATATAGGGGATATGATAGTGTTGGAATAGCTACCCTCGAAAAGGACAGAATTTTACTTCGTAAAGATATAGGTAAGGTTCTAGATGTTGATACTTCTCTACAATTATACAATATGCCTGGCCAAATAGGAATAGGGCACACACGATGGGCTACCCACGGGGGTATAACTAAATTAAATGCTCATCCTCATACGGATTGTACAAATAATGTAGTTGTAGTTCATAACGGAATAATCGATAATTATCAACAACTAAAAGATAATCTTGTAAAGGAAGGACATATTTTTCAAAGTCAAACTGATAGTGAAGTTATCGCACACTTAATTGAGATGTATCTCAAAAAGTTTGGTGATGTAAAAAAGGTTATTATTGAAACTTGTAAGCAGTTACGCGGTTCTTATGCATTTGTTGCAATTTTCAAATCTGGATTGATCGCTGGTGCTAGATTAGATGAACCGTTAATTATAGGAATAGGAAATGGTGAAAATTTCATTTCCAGTGATGTATTAGGTTTCTTAGAGTATACAGATAAAGCTATCTTTCTTGACAATCGTGACATAGTTATTCTTGATCATCAAAGCATAAACTTGTACGATTTTAATGGTAATAATGTATTCAGACCTGTAACTCAGGTAGCTTGGGAATTAGGAGATATTGATAAAGGTAAATACGCTCACTATACAATCAAAGAGATCCATCAACAAATAAAATCTATACCTACGGCTTTTCAGATTGACAAAATATCTCTTAAAAAGGCAGTGGATATAATTTCTTCCTCTAAAAATATTTTTATTACAGGTAGTGGTACCAGTTATCACTCAGCATTATTAGCAAAATATCTTTTTTATAAATTTGCGAAATTAAGAACTGAAATAATAATGTCAAGCGAGTTCGAATATATGTCTGCACCTATTGATGAAAACTCAGTACTGATCGCTATTTCTCAAAGTGGTGAAACAGCAGATGTTTTAAATTCCGTAAAGATAGCTAAAGAGAATAAAGCAAAAATTCTTTCTATCGTAAACATATCTACTTCTTCTTTATCTAGGTTGAGCGATCATTATGTTTCTATAAATTGTGGACCAGAAATGGGCGTTGCTGCAACAAAAAGTTTTACTGCACAATTTGCAACAATATATTCTATTATAAACAGTTTATGTGTAAATAATAGATCATTAGACATGTCAACAGAGATCTTTAGTAAAGCTCTAAATGAGATTTTAATAGATGATTCCTATATAGAAAAAATAGCGGAGGATATAAAATCTGTAAAAGACATCTATATTCTAGGCAAGTCCTTTCATTATCCAATTGCATTAGAGGGATCTCTGAAAATTAAAGAACTCGCCTATGTTCATGCAGAAGGTATAGCTGCTGGAGAAATCAAACATGGGCCTTTGGCACTAATTGAACTTAATACTATTGTCATAGTTCTTAATCCAGAAGATGAAACTTATTCTGATACATTACATAGTGTCCATGAAATGAAATCAAGAGGTGCAAAGATTATTGGAATTTCAAATAAAAATAATGATGTATATGACTATTTTATCAAATTGCCTTTAGTTAATGAAAATTTGTATCCCATAATTGAAATTATCCCAATTCAAATATTATCCTATTACTTGGCATTAAAAAAGGATGCTAATCCTGATTACCCAAGAAACTTAGCAAAGTCAGTAACTGTGAAATAACTTTAAATATTCATTTAGGACTATTTTTTAGTCAAATATTAATTTCATTCAATGTAAATTTTTTTTCTATAGTTTTCTCATATTCTCTCTCAATATATTTCAACAGAGTTTCTCCGTTGAGTTTTCCATTTGCATTTATCATTGTAGCTATTGATACCCCTCCAGCACCAACTCCCTCCTTTACAAAGCCATTTGCAAACGCTTTTAATCCTAGTTTTGTAGATTCAATTAAATGTAAATCCGAAATAACAATACCAACATTGCCATCTATAGATAATACTAGGTTTGTAAAATCTGCACTATGATCATTAAAAATATATTTTGTAGTACCTATAAAGACTTTATCCGTTTTAACCTTTAGACTTTTTAAAATTGATAAAATACAACACATTTGAGTTCCACCTGCCAGCATTACTGTCCCACCATTCTCAATAATCCCTTGAGCAATACCTGTCACTGAAGGGATCATAGGATCCCCAAACAAGGAGATAGCATCAAATGGTTTATTTTTCAATGACCCAAAATCTATATTATTTTTTTTCATGCTTTTCCTTATTAAATTATTTTTTAAATTATGTGGATTTTTTGGCATACTACTACTCATTTTATTTTCTGCGTCTATACCTAAAGAAAGCATAACCCCAAGTGCAGTAGTAGTTCCACCAGGAATGCTTTCTCCAAGAATTACAAGATCATGACTTTTAGATAGTTGTTTACCTAGTATTAATCCATATCTATAGGCTTTTTCTACCTCCTCTGATTCCATTGCAATGTTATCCGAGATATTTTTCCCCGATCTAAGATTAAATGAAAATAAGGGGATATCAGGTTTAATTTTTACTCCTGAATCTACTACAATAAAAGGAATGTTACTAATATTTAACATTGTTTTTGTTATTATAGCTGGAGTTGGTTTTCCATCCGGAGTTGCAGGAACGCCATTTATACATTTACATCTACCATAATAAAGAAACTCTGCATCCGCTGAAGATGTATATTTAATTAAATCCTTATTCGCTCCAGCTATAGTAATCCCCGGAATTTCACTTGTTTCAGTATATGATATCACACAAACGAAAATAGGATTGTTTGATTCTAATATATCAATATTATATTTACCGTTTACAATTGTGATATCTTTATATCTTTCTGTCAATTTGTTATTCTCCTTGAGTAATAAATCTTATAAACTCGTTCCTTGTTCTAGGAACTAAAATATAATTATTTTTCTTTTCTTCTTCTATCGTAGAGGTTGGTTTATATCCATAATCATGGCCAGGATAAACTATCAAGTTATTATCTAAATTCATTATTTTTTCAAATAAACTATTGTACATCTCTTCAGGATCACTACCAGGTAAATCGATACGGCCACAATTTCCAACGAATAATGTATCTCCAGTAATTATTGCTTTAGAATCAACAATTAAACATATACTATCCTTTGAATGGCCTGGAGTAAATATTACATGAACAACTGTCTTTCCAATCATAAATTCATCTCCATCATTTAATGAAATATCATGTTTTTCTCTAGAATTATTATGTTGCATAACTTTACATTTGATGGTACTAACAATTTGATCGTTTCCAATTATATGATCAAAATGAGAATGAGTGTTAATAACATACTTTACTTTATATTCATTTTTATTTATTCTTTCAAAAATCTTTTCTAAATCCCATGATGGGTCGATAACTGCGATTTCTTTTTCTTCATTGTCTATAAGTAAATAGGTGAAATTTGCCATTTTTCCAACAGCAATTTGTTCTATTTTAAAGGTCAATTATACTATCCCTTCCTCAGCTTCTATGGGTATTCCTATCTTCTTCAATATTAAATTACCAGTATATTTTCTGTTATTCAATAATCCTGTTTTAACTCTATGAAATGTTATTGTTGTATTGGCCCTTACACACTCTGTGGAAATTTCTCCATTATTAGGATTTAAGCCAGATGGTATATCCACAGAGACAATAAAAGATTTAGAATGATTTATTAATTTAATTACTGATAAATGAGGATCTTGAATATGACCTTTGATTCCAGTGCCAAAAATTCCATCAATAATTATATCTGCATTCAGTATGTGTTTTTTTATTATACTATCTACTTTACTCATTAAGATTAATTCTATAGTGTTTTTCATTTTAGTTATAATTTGAAAATTCATTAATGCTTCTTCTGTCTTTATTGAGGATGGTTCTCCAAGAAATATTACTTTAATATTGGTACCTAAACAAGTTAAATGTCTCGCTGCAACGAATCCATCGCCACCATTATTTCCAGATCCACAAATTGCTAAAATTTTTAATTTTGCAAGTTTTTTATTTTTAAATCGTTTAATAATAAAATCTGCTACTCCAAAACCTGCATTTTCCATCATTAATACTTTTTTCATACCGAATTTAGCATGCCCAATATTTTCAATTTCATACATTTGATGTGATGAAATATCAATCTCAGACATCTTTTTACTAGTTTTTTTGTGTTTCTCCATCTTTACTTTGGTATGATTCATTTTTGATATTTATGGAGATGTATTTGTATTTAATTTGATGCCCTCTATTTTTTTTGAAAATGCATCTTATAATCAGAAAAATTGATTTCTATCGATCCCTTACTGGTAATTAAAAATGTTCTGCCATTATAATTACATTTTATTTGTGGAGTTTTTCCTTTTTTCCATATTGGCTCAATAATTTTATAATATTCTACAAGTTTTCTTTTTTCATAAGATAATTCATTATTAACTTTTATTCTCTTTTTTCTAAGAAACTTAAATGCTAAAATAACATATTTATAATTATAATATCTAAACATTTTAACAATAGAAAAACATCTCTCTATTTGATCGCTTGGGACATACAATGATTCTCCTGTACCTGATTTAGCTTCAATAACTAACAAAATAGCTTTATTATTATTTACAGCTATTATATCTGGAAGACCGACACTGGATCCTCCAAGCCTTTTCGCTATCCAATTACGATTATTAATTCTATTTACAATCGAATATTCATAACTATATCCTCTGCTTCTACGTATATTTCCCAAGTATTTTTCTATTCAATATTCAAACTTTTATTAATTGTTGGTTTTAAATAGTCTCTTTCATTTTGATACTGGTAATTAAAACTCTATATTATGAATATTAATCAACAATGATATGGTTTCTGAGAAAATTAAGATTTCACTTCAATCTATAAACAATGAATTGCAATCAATAGAAAATAGGAGAGAACATTTAATAAAAGAATCTCGAGGGGTTGTAATTTTGTGCAGTCAGTCTATCATATCACTACATCAAGGCAATATACAAGAGAGTCAATTAAAATTAGACAAAGCAAAAGATTTGTATTCATCTCTTAAATCACTAGCTCAAGGAGATCTTTTACGATATTTGTCCATGTCAGAACAAGAACTAGTAGAATCTGTACTCTTGATGAGTATCGTTAAAAATGAAACACTACCTGGAGTGGATGAAATTGGCGTTTCTAGCCAAGCATACCTGTTTGGAATATTAGATTGTATAGGTGAGATAAAGAGAATGGTTTATGATATGGTTAGACTCGGCAGGTATGAACAAGCAGAATTACTTTTTGGAGTAATGCAAGAAATTTACAGCAATATTTATCCATTTTCTATATATGATAACATAGTAAATGGTATCCGAAAGAAATTGGATATATGCAAAATCTTAATCGAAAATACTAGGGAATTGATAACAGAAGAATCGCGACGATCTATCCTGATTGAATCATTAAAGAACTTAGATAACAAACTTTAATCGATTTGATACGTCTGCAAATAATTTTCAATAAAGTAAAGTTAATTAGAAACAATACTAACTTTTTCTCCATATGATATGAAAGACAGTGAAAAAGTCCTAAATATAATAAATAATGTTACTCAAAAAGGAGATAAGGTAATTACTGAAGAGGATGCAAAAACTATATTATCAATATATGGAATAAGAGTACCAGAATATTCCATTGTAAATACCGATTTAGAAGCTGTATCCAAAGCAAAGGAAATCGGTTTTCCACTTGTTGCAAAAATAGTATCAGATCAGATATTACATAAGACAGATGTTCAAGGAGTAAAAGTTGGATTACAAAATGAAGACCAAGTTAAAGAAACATTTCTAGATATGTATACCCGCTTGTCTAAAGACTATAAAGTTAAAGGAGTTCTGCTAGAAAAGATGGTTCCCAAGGGTATAGAGTTAATAGTTGGGTTACAAAACGACCCTCAATTTGGTCCAGTCTTGATGCTTGGTTTGGGAGGGATTTATACAGAAATATTTAAAGATGTTTCCTTTAGAGTTCTTCCAATCACTAAAGCGGATGTTTTAGACATGATTAATGATCTAAAAGCTAAAGAAATCTTAAAAGGATTTAGAGGCGCCGAACCAGTAAATCTAGAAATGCTTTCTGATGCGATCCTCAAAATAGGGAATTTGGGAATTGATATGGCTAAATATATTGATAGTATAGATTTTAATCCTATTATAGTTTATCCAAATAATTATTATGTTGTTGATGCAAAAATTCTTCTAAAATCAATTCCAGATGAAAATATCATATCTAATTCAACACCTGATTCCAGTTATATGAACACGTTCTTTAATACGAATTCTATAGCGTTAATAGGAGCATCGCCTGAAGAGGGTAAGATAGGCAATTCAGTATTGAAAAGTTTGTCTAAATATGACTATAAAGGGAAAATATATCCTGTAAATGCAAAGGGTTATGATGAAATCCTAGGATTAAAGGCTTATAAAAATTTAGAAGAGATCAGTGAAAATGTAGATCTAGTAATAGTCACAGTTGATTTAAAATTTGTGCCTAATATATTGGAAACATGTGGAAAGAAAGGAATACATAATATGGTAATCATTTCTGGAGGTGGAAAAGAATTGGGTGGAGAAAGAGCAGAAATAGAACAAAAAGTTAAAGAATTATCTTCTAAATTGAAAGTTAGAATAATCGGACCAAATTGTATCGGAATGTTTAATGGTGAAAATAGATTAGATTGTGCTTTTCAAGGACATGATAGGATGGTTAGGCCAAAAAAAGGAGATGTTGCTTTCTTATCTCAAAGCGGAACTATTGGAATAGCTTTTATGGAAACTTCAGACTCTTTCGGGATGAGCAAAATGATTTCTTATGGTAACCGTTCTGATGTTGATGAAGCAGATATGATTTGGTATTTATCAGAAGATCCAAACACAAATGTAATTGGTCTCTATGTTGAAGGTCTCGGTAATGGTAGAAAGTTTATGAATACTGCCAAGAGAGTTATAAATGAAAAAAAGAAACCTATAGTAGTTTTTAAAAATGGACGAACCCAGAGAGGAGCTAAACAAGCAGCATCTCACACTGGATCATTGGGCGGATCATATTCTGTTGTAAAAGGAGCATTTGACCAAGCAGGTATTATATCTGTAGATAGCTACGAAGAATTAACCGGATCATTGAAAGCTTTAACTTGGCAACCTATTCCTCAAGGAAGTAGAGTGGCTTTAGTTACTAATGGTGCAGGACCAATAATTGCTGCAATAGATCACTTTCAAAGATTAGGATTAAAAATTGCTGAATTAAGCGAAGATACTAAACAAAAGTTTGCTGAACATTATCCTGCAACCTATGTTCTAGGCAATCCTCTTGATGTAACTGGGTCTGCCAATGCTGATGATTATAAATTTGCTATTCAAACTTTTATGGATGACCCTAATATTGATATTATAATGCCCTGGTTTGTTTTTCAGGATGATCCTCTTGAAGAGACTATTGTCGATATATTAGGAGATTTTCAAAAACAAAAGAAAAAACCAATAATAGTTGGTGCTTTAGGAGGTCCATTTACTATTGATATCTCAAGAAGATTAGAAGATAAGATGGTACCAGTATATCATTCAGTAATATCGTGGGTTACAGCAGCTGGTGTTCTTGCAAGATGGTCTGAGCTAAAAAACAAAAAGTCTTGATGTCCCTTCAGACAGGGAAAACTTATATTGTTTTCAAACATAATTAGATTATGGAAAGTACACAACAATCACAAATAGTAACTGTTACTCCAAAAGCTGCAGAAAAAGTTAGTGAATTTATGAAACAAGAAGGTAAAGATAGTTTATTTTTGCGTGTATATGTCACTGGTGGTGGCTGTTCTGGATTATCTTATGGTATGGGTTTCGAAGAAAATTCTGAAGAAGATGATCTTGTTATCGAGCAAAATGGAGTCAAAATTGTGGTAGATAATTACAGTCAAAGATATTTGAAAGGAGCTAATATAGATTATATTGATAGCCTCATGGGTTCTGGATTCAAAATTAATAACCCCAATGTAACCAAAAGCTGTTCATGTGGTCATTCATTCTCTACTGAGTAAAATCTTTTTTTTAATACAACTTCTTTTATATTTACCTCCTGAAAGTTATTTAGTATTTAAAAAACTAAAATATAATATTTTATTAGGGCCATAATCCTCTAATATTAATTGCTTCAACAACTCTCTGTACTGCAAGTAATGTAGCGGCCTTTCTCATGTCTACATTATATTTTGTATGCGTATCATAAACATCATAGAATGATTTTGTGATGTTTATATCTAATCTATTATTAACTTCTTCTTCTGTCCAGTAGTCTCTTCTTAAATTCTGTAACCATTCAAAATAAGAAACTGTTACACCTCCTCCATTAGCAAGTACGTCAGGTATCACTAGAATATCTTTTTTATATAAAATTTCATCTGCCTCAGGAGTTGTAGGTCCGTTAGCTGCTTCTGCTATGATCTGTGTTTTTATTTTATCTGCATTATGATTGGTAATTTGATTTTCTAACGCTGCTGGAATGAGAATAGTACATTCAGTCTCTAAAAGTTCATCATTAGTAATTGATTTTGCATCCCCAAATCCTACTATGCTCCCCTTTTCTTTTTTAAATTTCATTAGGGCATCCATAGATATTCCATTTGTATTAATTATCGCTCCTTGCGAGTCTGAAGCTGCTATTATCTTAGCACCTTGCTCTTCAACCAGTTTGGAAGAAAACTGTCCTGCATTTCCAAAACCCTGAACTACAACGGTAGCTTGTTTCATATCAATACCTCTTTTTTTAGCAGCTTCTCTAACAGTATATGCCAAACCTCTACCAGTTGCCTCATTCCTGCCTAATGAACCACCGATCGCGATTGGTTTTCCAGTTATTACCTCTGGTTGAACATAATTTCCCTTTAAAGTTGAATATGTATCCATAATCCATGCCATCTCTTTCCCGCCTGTATATACATCCGGGGCAGGAATATCTCTATAAGGACCGATAATATCAGATATAAGATATGCAAATCTTCTAGTCATCCTTTCTAATTCATTTTCTGACATCTGTTTTGGATTACAAATTATTCCCCCTTTTCCACCACCATAAGGAATATTTGCTATTGCACATTTCCAGGTCATCCACATTGATAAAGCCTTAACTTCGTCTAGTGTAACATCAGGATGGTACCTTATCCCTCCTTTATGAGGTCCCCTTGCATCATTATGTTGGGATCTAAATCCAGTAAACACCTTTATCGACCCGTCATCCATTTTTGTTGGAATGGAAACAGTTAGAATTCTTTTAGGTTTGGATAATATCTCAAACATTCCATTGTCTAAATTTAGAATTTTCGATGCTTCTTGTAGTTGTTTTAGTGCTACTTCATATGGGTTTATTTTTTCATTAGAATTAGATGATGACATATATTTTATTCATAATGTGTTGTTTAATCTTAGATAATAAATATATCTCTAAAAATTATCATTTTTCATCTTTTTTAAGATAATTAAACGGAGTTGTTCGTCGGATTTGTCTCTAAATTCAATGTTGAGTGACATTGCTATTTTTTCTAGTTTTTCTCTTTCAGTTAATACAGGTCCATGTATTATCTTTCCAAAATACAAATTTTTTTTATTATTATGATCATCTACTGATATGTTATTGACTTTAACTTTATTTACCTCATTAAGAAGGGATTGTTTGGTATTATTAAATTCACCAATTGCTTTGCCTATATTTCTTGTCATATCTGGTAATTTTTTTGAACCAAAAAGTAAAAAGATAGAAATTAAACCAATTATTATCCATTCTGACCCGCCAATTCCCATTATATATAATAGATAAAATGATAATTTATTTATTAATTATGTATTAAAAAATATTAAAGCGTGGAAACATTTTTTATGTAATTTTTAAAGAAATACAAAGTTAAGAATTATTTGATTTGGGTATTTGTCAAAGCACTTATATTCGTGCCAGTCACCCATAGTTTTACTTTACAATAAACATGAGGTTATGGAATTGCCTAATACTGGTATAGTAAAATATCACGTTAAATTAAGTTTCGACGTAGATGGACTCGTAGAAAAAGCGGATATAATAGGTGCTATTTTTGGCCAAACTGAAGGACTCTTAGGTCCTGAAATGAATTTGAATGAATTACAAAAGGTCTCAAAAGTTGGTCGAATAGAAGTCAATGTAGACACGAAGTCTAATGTAGCAAAGGGTGACGCTCTTATTCCCATGAGCACTGATATTTCTACTGCTGCTCTTATAGCAGCGGCAATAGAAAGTATAGATAAAGTGGGCCCATTTCAAGCCAGGTTCGAGTTGTCAGGCATTGATGATATTCGGGCCATAAAGAAAAAAGTTATAGTAGATAGAGCAAAAAAAATTGTTCAAGAATGGGCCACTAAAACTATTAGCGAAGGTGAAGAAATGCTCAAGGATGTATACGATGCAAGTAAACCAGGAAAACTTACTACATTCGGAAAAGGACAACTTGCATGTGGGACAGGAGTCTTCAATGCTGATTGGGTTATTTTAGTGGAAGGCCGAGCTGATGTCATTAATCTGTTGCGAGCTGGATTCGATAATTCGATAGCTATTGAAGGTGCTAAGATTGATGAAAGTATCACTCATCTAACTGAAGGAAAAAAAGTGATAGCTTTCTTAGATGGTGATAGAGCAGGTGATTTAATTTTAAAAGAACTCCATGGCTTGGTTAAAATCGACAAAGTATTCAGAGCACCGGCTGGAAGAGAGGTTGAAGAATGTACACCTTTAGAAATAACGGAGATATTAAATAATGCACTGGACGATTCGAAAGAAGAATCATTCTCGTCTATAAAAAAACAACAATCTGTATTACAAACTCATAAAAAATATGTTAAAAATGACAGAGAAAAAAACTCTTTTCAGCAGACACAACCCCAATTCAATCATTTGGAAACATACCCAATTACTAAAGAAGAGAACGGATTGCAAACTAATAATGAATCCAAGTCAGTTATTAGAAACATATATTCTCAGATCAATGAAACCTTAGAAGCAATTATTCTGGATGGTTCAATGAATACTATTATGAAAGTTCCAGTTTCGGAGATAGTTAAAAAACTTTCAGATTCGTCTGGAGGTAAAATTTTGGTTCTAGATGGAATAGTAACCCAAAGATTGATTGATGCCTCTGATAAGGCTGGTATTGAACAGATAATAGGTCATAGATTAGCGGATTTAAAACGTAGTTCATCTATTAAGGTAGGTACATTCAGTGAAATAGGATTATAATAAATAAATTACTAAATAATTTTATGAATGATATTACCTTTCAACATGTAGTAATTCTTTCAGAATTGTTATTGTGCGGGGCAAAGAATAATTTTGTTGAGTTAACTACTGGTGAGATAGCAAAAAAAATAAAACGATCCCAACAGTTAGCTTCAAAAGAATTACTCGATCTTGAATTTTTTGGATATATAAAAAGAAACAAAAAAAGTAAAAAATATACTATAAAGGTTACAGAAAAAGGGTATCAAAAAGTGTATGATCTATTTTTATTTCTAAAGACTGCTATAGAGTCATTTAAACATATTATTGATTTTGAGGGTCATATTATAACTGGAATGGGAGAAGGTGCATATTACATGTCGTTAAAGGGATATAAACAACAGTTTAAAGAAAAATTAGGTTATGAACCTTATCCTGGAACTTTAAATATAAAACTAAATTCTTCTTCATATGTCGAGGCAAAAAAGGAGATGTTAAAATATCCATCAATCACTATTGAAGGATTTAGTGATCAATCTCGAACTTTTGGATGGGTAAAGTGTTATCCTGCTTATATTAATGATAGTGTTAATATTAATTCCTCAATTTTGATATTGGAACGAACTCATTATGATGACTCTATAATCGAGATAATAGCTCCATTTTCCATCAAAGAACAGTTTTCTTTAAAAAATGGCGATTTTATCAAATTAAAAGTTAATACTAATTATCCTATCTAACAAATTAATATTATATTTGATAAAATAAATCTCCTAAATCTCGTTTTAATTCAGAACTTTTCATATTTGGAATTGGAGTATTTAATCTCAATATTCTAACATTAATATTTCTTTTCTTGCAGTTTTCTGAAATAAATTTCTCTGTATGAGATTGATCATAACCTAATGCTATGATGTCAGGTTTTACATGTTCAACTGTATCGAATAATGTTCCTTCTTTTCCAATTAGTGCCAAATCTACAAAATTTAATGATGAAACCATTTCTCTTCTCAAGTTTTCATTATGAAATATTACTCTATTTTTTTTTATTTTAGTGGCAGTTGATTGT
The DNA here is from genome assembly GCA_036376955.1 of Nitrososphaeraceae archaeon. GTDB lineage: Archaea > Thermoproteota > Nitrososphaeria > Nitrososphaerales > Nitrososphaeraceae > TH1177. Next base: position 4,039 of record DASUZI010000161.1, on the reverse strand, counting down.
GTTGCGATAATTACTATTAAAACATCGCCAAGCATTCTCGCTGCTTTGAGAGTAAATATGTGACCGGGATGTAGTATATCAAAAACACCTCCGACAAGAACTACCTTCATCGTCTCTCTTCCTAATAAATTTAATTTGTATTGTTCTGAATTTGTTTTTCCTATTAATCCTAATTCTATCAGTCGAGTTATCCTTGATTCAAAGAAAGATTTCTCTAATTGATATTTCTCCTGCAAATAATGGAAAAATGATTTTGATGGATCTAAATTATTTATGTATAATGCTTTCAAAATAAGTTTATCTAGTGATTTCAATTTTATCCCGAGATTTTTAATATGATACTTCATAAATAATATATATTCGTTTGAGGACAAAATAGAATTAAACCATAACTTTATGTCTATGAATCTATTTTTTCTAGTTATATAACATTGAATGAGTAAAATGCGTTGGTACTGCATTATCTCATAATGCTTTTATAGGGTTTATCTATATTAAATAGTGAATTTGGTTAAATTTTGTCCTGAATGCGGTGGAGATTTAAAAATGGATACGTCTACAAAAAATTTTACTTGCAAAAGTTGTGGCCTGTATGCTTCCAGAGACAAAATTGAGGAATTGAAAGATAAATCAGAAATTAGTTCTTCAGATTCTAAACAAAGAACACGTGATGATTATTTGGATTGGTGGCAGTCCTCAAAAAAAGAAAAACAAAGAAACTAATTTTAAATATTAAAAGAATTCTTTGGTTTTTTCACTCATTTCTTTTTGTAATGAGATCATCTGTTCTTCTTTTCTAGTTTTTAAAACTGTCATTAATTCTGTCTCTTTTATATAATTAATCGATAATATTTTATTTACAATTATATCCCTCAAATTGTCCAAATTTTTTGTTCGAATTTTAATTAGCAAATCAAATTTGTCATAAATTTCATGTATTTCTAATATTTCATCGATTTTCATGAGATTGTTAGTCGTTTCCTCGGTTCTTCCTCTTTCAATTTTCAAATTAATAAATGCTAGATGGTCGTATCCAAGCAAATCATTATCTACAAAAATAGTAAATTTTTTTATAACACCCAAGGTCAATAATTTTTTGACTCTGGTATGGATAGTTGCATCCGAAATCCCAATTTGTTTAGCCAATTCTACAAATGGTAAAGAGGAGTTTTTACTCAAAACGTCCAAGATCCTATAGTTGATATAATCTAAAAAATTTGGCCTGATATTCATATTCTTCAAGTATCTTAATAAAATATATTATTATTCATTTTCATCACTTTAAAATGTGCTTTGAAAATCTAGTTTAAATTAAATAACCTAACAGCAACTAAAGACAGTCATATAAATGCAATATTCTCTATGTTCAAAATGTCAAAAGATACAGGGGATATATTTTCGACAATATTCAGGAGAATATCTTTGTAGATCTTGTTTTATAATATCAATTGAAGAAAAAACCTCTAGGATCATTTCAAAATTCTCAATGATCAATTATGGAGATAAAATTGCAGTCGGTGTTTCAGGGGGTAAAGACAGTCTTTCTTTATTATTAGTATTGAACAATATCTTTGAAAGAAAGAAAACTAATGATATCATTGCAATTACAATAGATGAAGGAATTGATGGATATAGAAACGAATCTTTAAGAATAGTTAAAGACTTTTGTTCTAAGCTAAATGTAAAAAATGAAATTTTTAGTTATAAAGAACTTTTTGGATTGAATATGGATGAATCTATGTTATTACGTCCTTCTGAAAAAATGACTTCTTGTTCTATATGTGGTACGTTTAGGAGAAGAGCTATAGATATAGCTGCTGATTACGTAGGAGCAAATGTTATAGCGACAGGGCATAACCTGGATGATCACCTTCAATCTTTTATGATAAATATCATAGCAGGAGATGTGAATAGAATAGGATGGATATATCCAGAACCAATTTATTATGGTAAAAATGAGCTAAAAAAAATTAAACCATTCATAGAAATTTATGAACGAGAAATAGTATTTTATGCACTTCAACAAAACATTCCATTTCAATCAGAGCAGTGTCCATATCAAGATGAAAGTATCAGAAGTGAGATAAGAGAATTTTTTAATTCTTTAGAGGATACCCGATCTGGTGCTAAATATAACACTTATAATTCGCTTTTAAAAATATCTAAAATACTAAAAAATTATGATAGTTCAGTGAAAAATAAATGTAGAATCTGTGGACATGATTCGACTAGACCAATTTGTTCAGTTTGTAAAAATATCAAAATTTTAAAAAATGACTAATAACAAATATAATGTAATATCGTTAATTAATGAATGCGGAGGCAGGGAGGATTAGGGTGCTAGCCGTACCCTTCTCTGGAAATCGGCTTTATGCCAGGATCAGTAACTATTAGATAAATCCTTGGATGGGAATCACCTGCGTATCAAGTTAAAATGAAACTACGCCGAACTGGATGGATATGAGCAGCGAACCATGCGAAGGTGTGGTATTGACTGTTAATTCTCGAAATGGGTGAGGTCCGGGAGGGAGCAACCCTAAGGCGACATAACCGTGCTGGTTCGTCTACGTGGTGGATCATAGGAGATACGAGATTGGGATTATTATCAAAGGTGGTACTAATAGGCTGCCTTCGCATTAATGGTAATTTAGAATTTTACCGATGCATTCTTTTGGGCAATTTTTTATATTTTCATAACCAGTGGCGTAGCTTTAAAAAATCATCCATAGGTTCTTTTTTTAAAATTTTAATTAGTGCTTCCGCTTGGGGTACAGAAAGTAATGGTTTACTAAAATGATTGTCTGTAGCTATTCTCGGACATGCTACTTGAATATAGGCATCTATACCTTTAAAATTTCTTAATCTTTCTTCAGTAATTTCTGTTAAAGCAATTAATTGTGTATCCTTCCCCAAGACTTCCAGAGACTTCTTAAATTTTAATGCTTTAATCTTTGAGAATTGTCCTTCCTTTAAGCCTATTATTATTCCAATTTTGTTTGCCTCTTGCGCTTTATAAATAGATAAAATCGCTTTCTTTTCCATAATTCTGGCTTTGTCATTCACTAGTTGAAATTCATTAAAGTATGGATCCAACATGTAAGTAGGCTTTTCTGTTGACATTGCTATACTTACAGAGTGGAACATACTTTGGCCTAAGAAAATATACGCATCTATCCTCTTTTTAATATCATGTGCTGGGTAAAATTCACAGCCAAAAACTTGACCATCATTCAATTGTCCCTTACCATCACCTATTACTATTTTAAATCCATGATTTTCTAATATTTTGCTCGAAGGTTGTAATTGATTTAAATGCTGGCTATCTGTAACTATCCCCAATGTTTTATATTCTTGATTTGCTGGATCTTTAGCGAATTTTTCTACTACTACATCGAAATTCACATCATCGTATGCATTGATCATAATTACTTTTTTATCAATAGTTTCCATAGAAATTGTATGTCCAATATTAAACAACAGATCTGCACCCAACATATCTGCCGCATGAGTATTCACATCGCAAGATCCCCAACAGGTATCACCTATTATATAGGCTGGAATATCAAATAGTTTCATAATTCTCATTCCTGTGTCTTGCATTTTGGGAAATAATGCCTCTGGGCCGTTAAGTGCAACGGATAAAGGTTTCCTTTTTCTAATTACTTCCAAAATTTTATCTTCATCAATTAAAATCAATCCACATTCTCATATAGCTTAATAATCTCTCCCATATTATTATTCATATAATTATCAATCAGGTAAGGCTAGTTTACTGTGTAAAAGGAAATAATATAGACTATTTATTATCATAGTGGTCTTGACAAAAATTGGAGATGTTTCTATCAATAGGCATTCTGTCAAAATAATGGGAATATTGAATCTTAGTCCTGAATCATTTTATAAAGAATCAATTAAAATCAATCTCAATAGTATTTCTTCTTATGTAAAAAAGTTAGAGAAGGACGGAGCAGATATAATCGATATAGGGGCGATGTCAACTGCTCCCTACTTAAATACAATAACTTCTTCTCAGGTTGAA
>DASUZI010000160.1:0-6933 GCA_036376955.1 Nitrososphaeraceae archaeon | reverse complement strand
CATCTGATGTGGTAGTGGGAACGAATTTGCCTATTCCATTTGGGCAATAACTTTTTTTAATTTTTTATATAATGTACATCGATATGTTATCTGAGTAATAAATCTTAAATAATGCCTTTCTTTACTATTACATTAGACTCTTATTTTAGATCCTCTACCTGTGTTATCAATCTTAATTAAATATCTATTATTTTCGCATACCTAGATACTTAAAAATAAGTTTCTAATAATAAAAGCTATGTACTCTAAAAGAGCCTTCTTACATTCAAGGCTCTACTCCAGGTAGAGAAATCATTAAATTGAGTACTATAAATAAAATCTGAATTTCGTTTTTCTATATCAAAATTAATGATATTTTAGCATTCAGAAGCATAACCCAAATCACCTCAAAACTTAACTGCTAGAATCCGTAGGACAATTGTGCCCTATATTGGAGCCATCTCTATGAAGAAGACTTTCTGTAGGAAAAAATGTTACAAAAATTAGAACCATGTTAAAAAGTATAAATTAAATTTAATCTCCCATACTTGGTGAAAATAAATTTTAAGATGGAAAAATTTCTTAAACTAAATCTATCTTGTGTTTGAATAGAATTGCTATAAAAAATTTTAGTAATACCAAACATTGTAAATAAAACTAAATTTATATAATTAATATAATATTATATAATTAATATTATTTAACAATAGCTGTAATAAAAATAGGATGTAATCTAAGCCATTCCAATCATCCTATTGATTATTAAATTTATTTTTATTACTGAGAATTTTTCGGCGCCTCAAAATCTTGTCAAAATAATTTAGTAGATATAATAAATTTACAAATGAATTTAACTTTTACTATTTAAAATACTTTTATATATTATATATTTATATCAATAAATTCTTCCTAATTTTGATACAATCCTTTTTGAACCAAATTATTTTTATAATTCTATAACATGTTGTTCAAGTGAGAAAGAAATTGTATTTATTGCCATATATCATAGTAAATTTTTATTTTCGATTAATAATTTTAGGAGAGACCTAAAATGAAAAATTTTTCTTCTAAAGGGATTAGATTTTCTGGCGATGCAATAAAGAGTTGTGTCGGTTTTATTGATTTGGTAGATTCAACTAAAAATACTATTACAATGGATAATTTAGAAGCTATTAGAAAATATTATTCTACATTTATAAATTCTGTATCAGAAATTGTTAAAAAATATAATGGAAAAGTTATAAAAAATATTGGTGACTGTTTATTATTTTACTTTCCCAAAACTACTGATGTTAATAATATAGACGTCTTTTTAGAGGCTATTGAATGTGGATTTAAAATTTTAGATGAAAGATATAGTATTAATCAAGAATTATCTCAGCATCCTCTTCCACCATTTAATTATCGAATAAGTATTGATTATGGCGTATTAGATTTAGCTTTAGTAGGAGAATATAGTCAAATAGATTTATTTGGAACAACTATAAACCTTTGTTCAAAGATTAACACTTCTTCATCTATTCCAAATGAAATAATTATTGGAGATAATTTCTACAGATTTTTAAAATCTTTTTCTTCTATCGTAAACAATTATGATTTTATAAATCATATTAATTATCAAATAACAAAAGATAATACTTATCCTCTATATATGATTAAAAGAAAAAATATTTTTGAGCTTAATAATAAAAATTCTTTTGATGAACAACAGTTAGTTTCCCCTTTTGAGAACTTAAACAATAATGATAAAAGGATAATTTTAATAGATGATGAGGAAGACGTACTTTTTACCTATAAGATATTTTTAGAGGACCATAATTATAATGTAACTGCATTTACCGATCCCTCTCTTGCCATGAACTATATTAGAAATATTTTTAATTTTAAAGATTTACTAGTAATACTTGATATTCGAATGAAAAATTTGAATGGATTTCAATTACATCAACAAATAAAATCAATAGACCCAACAATTAAGATTCTTTTTGTAACAGCTTTAGATATATTAGATGAATTTTCCACTATAATTCCAGGAATATCCAAAGAATGTATAATGAAAAAACCTGTCGATAGAAAGATATTCACAAGTACTATAAAAAAAATCTTAAAATAAATTATAATTTATTAAGAATTATAAAGACATAAAAGTAATTCTTAAATCTTGTTTTTTCTTTATAACTACATCAATATAAGATTAAGTTGAATGAATTAAATTCAAAAATTTAATAAATGATTTATCAAATATGGAAGTGTGACTACTATAGAAAATTAATTAGTGCTTAATCTAACCCACAATGCAGAAATTTCTTTGATCAATAAATTAGTAGTTCACCATAGACTAGACTAGATTACTTATGTTTACTATCCATTCTTTTTTCTATTATAAAGAACAATTTCAATTATTAATCAAATAATAACCAAATCAACTTATTTTTAATATATAATTAACGTTAGGTTGGACATGTATAATTTGCTGAACAGTTAAGAAAAATTTATCTATTAGCAACAATTGCATTGTTTTTCTATATCTCCTTGCTCTATTGTAGGAGTAATGGTAGGACTAGGACAATATACCTTATATAATTGATTGTTAACCTAGTTGAGGGATTTTTGAATATCTTAGATTCTGCATGGATCATACCGAATAAATAGATAGACATATTCTCACACAGATGTCATAACCTTCTATTATTCTTGCTTGCAGCGTAAAAGGAGTATTGGGTTATGGCTATAATTCAATAATTTTTCTATTTCTCCCAAAGAAATTATAATAAATGAATTGGTTAAACAAATGATGTAAAGATTCATATAATTAAATTATCTGAAATTTACTATCATATTTATCGTGTCAAAAACAATTCACATACACCTGAGCTTGGTTGTGAATATCTTGCAATTTTTATTTACTTAAAGAGTGATTATATCTTGATCAGAAGAAATAGTGTCCATAGAGAAGAATGGTATAAATTATTCCTGAATCAATGTTATAAATTCCAAAAGCATATTTTTAATGAATAAATAAATGTGGAGGATTTATAATCAGATGATATAAGGGAATCTATAGCAAGTTAATTTTAACTTGAAAATTGATATTATTATTGCAATTTTCATATTCTTATCTCCACATAAAGGAATAAGTATAATCCACGTATGTCTATATTCTGATTATTAAAATTGACATCTGCATGGGAAGAAATTGATGAATGGGGGCCTGAAAAGGTTTTACAGGTTTACGATCCTGATACTGGAATGAAAGGAGTTTTAGTAATTGATAATACTTCAACAGGTCCAGGAAAAGGAGGTATACGTTTTGCTCCAAGCGTTACGCCATTAGAAATTTTTAAACTTGCCAGAACTATGACATGGAAATGTGCTGCAGCTGGCCTTCCTTTTGGCGGTGCGAAAGGTGGGATTATTGCTGATCCAAATAAAGTTGATAGAGTATCTTGGATGAAATCATTTGCAAAAATGATTAGACCTTATTGTCCTTCTCAATACATTGCTGCAACAGATGTAGGTACAACAGAACTTGATATGGCAATTTTTGCACATGAAATAGGTGACATGCGCGCATGTACTGGCAAACCATCTGAGCTTGGAGGTATTCCTCATGAACTTGGAACTACAGGTTATGGAGTGAGTGTAGCACTACAAACAGCTTTTGATATACTAAAAGAATTAAAAATTATTCAACTGGCAGAAAAGTCTCAGACTAGAGTCGTCATCCAAGGTTTTGGAAATGTTGGATCATTTGCTGCTCGATTCCTTGATCAAAACGGCGTTAAGGTAGTGGGTGTAAGTGATGTGTCAGGATTTATTTATAACAAAGAAAATGATGGATTGAATATTCCTAAATTGATGAAAGATATGAAAGGAAAAGCAAAGCTTTCAGATTTAAAAGATTATGGATATGATATAAGAGATAAAGATGAAATCTTTGAAATTAGGTTGGATATTTTTATTCCTGCTGCTATGGGTGGTGTAATAAATAATAAAACTTCATCAAAATTAGTTGGAAATGGTGTAAAAATGGTTATAGAAGCAGCAAATATTCCTACTACATCCGATGCAGATGAATATTTGCATAAGAATAATATCTGGATTATACCTGATTTCCTAGCTAATGCTGGTGGTGTAATCGGTTCTTTTGTTGAATATCAGGGAAGAACTGAAAAGGACGCATTTGATCTTATTGAATATAAAATATCCAAGAACATAAAAGAAGTACTTACAGAGGCAATAATGAAAGAAGAGAATCCAAGAAAAATAGCGACTGAACTCTCAAAACAAATAGTATATAGAGCAATGTTGTTGAGACAAGGTGCAATAAAAGTTGCACGTGAAGCTTATGATAGAAAAGATAGATTTTCATTATAAGAATAAAATAAAAAAATAAACAATTACAATAGATACATTAATCTTTAAGTATAACCATGCCCAAAATTAGCTAGACAAATTTGTGATCCCAAATACAGAGTGCATCTTAAACTCGAAGGAATAACGGATGTCCTTCAACTTTCAACTTATGGGTAAAAGAGTTTTGGGACTTAATATAAATATTGATATATCGGGAAGATATTTTCTAGCCCAAATGAAATGTTGGGAAGATTAATCAGTGGAATAGTATTGGCTACATATACTGATAATTCTTCTCTTAATAAAACAAAGATTTATCATGATACTGCAATAAATGATACTGATACTGAATAGAAATAACCTATGATTATGATGCAACATTGAAATCATGTATATTTTACTAACTTAAGAGAAGCATTCAAAATACGTATAAAAAAATTTAAAAAATATAATGAATGATAGATTATTGTATCTATCTATGGTTACTATTTTCTCCAATCTGCTACTTTTGAAATATAATGAAGATATTATTATAGCTAATGCAGACACTAATACTGTACAAATGGAAGTCAAAGAAAATCCATTGTATATACGTCAATATTTGATTGATCTATCAAATATATTTGATATGGCAAAAGACCCGTTTGTAATATGAATATATGAGAAAATGGGAAAGTACACTTGAATTAATAGAAACACAATATATCTTTGTTCAGCTGAATACAAAAACTAGTTTAAACAAAATACTTCAAAATATGGATACTAATGTAAATCAAAATAAACAAGAGTTTAACTTTCTATTTCAGATTTACCTTCATACCTTTTTTTTATCGATTCTATTCTACCCTTATATTTTTCACTATAATCACTTTGACAAGAATTGCAACAAAAAAAGCGTTCCAAGTCTGCAAATTTTAAAACTTTAGGTTTGCCAAAAACTGGCCCATTACAATAATCACATTCTAAATCTATTGCAAGTCCGTCTGTAATTTGTTCTTTTATTTTGTCTACTTCTTCTACCAAGAAGTTGTTATGAGCATTTTTATCAAAATACTTCTTTTCTCTTTTTGTTTTGGTTTTATTAATATTTTGTAAATGAATGATATCTTTTGTATTATTTACTTTGCCAAAATCAAAGATTGGAAGAACTCCTATAATAAAACCTACATTTACTAATCTTTCAAATCTTGCCTTAACTGTAGGGGTGGTTATTCCTGTTTCTCTAGATATTTGCCTAAACGATTTTCTTCCATCTTTTAAAAGTGATTTTATAATTGCTATGTCATTGTTATCCAGATGTAATGGCACGGTATTCTATATCTTTAGTTTATAATAGTTATATATCATTTACATTTGTAAAGTTATCATATTAAATATGTATTTATTGGTATATTTGGTATGGCCAAAGACCCAATATGTGGAATGTTTGTAGAAGAAAATGAAAATTCTATACACCATATTAGAGAGGGAATAAAGTACTATTTTTGCTCAACACAGTGTTTAAATGAATTTTTAGAGCCTGAGAAGGCATTTAAAAAATTAACGATGCATGTTGCTATAAGTATCGCACTCACCATCCCAATAATAATACTTAGTTTACCTCATATGATTCCAGAAATTGGACATACATTTCCAATGGAGATAATAGAATATACAAATTATATACTTTTGGCTTTAGCAACGCCAATACAATTCTGGATTGGATTTCGCTTTTATAGAGGTCTTTGGGATGGAATTAAAGCTAAAGCATCTAACATGGATACACTAATAGCTATAGGAACTACAGCTGCCTATCTTTATAGTGCAATTGTGACCGTTGTTCCTGACTACTTTCCGTTTACTGCTGTATATTTTGAAACAGCTGCAATAATAATTACACTCATTCTAGTAGGAAAACTACTTGAAACAAAAACCAAGGAAAAGGCTTCAAATGCAGTAAGAAAATTACTTGATTTAAAGCCCCGGACAGCAAGGGTACTAAGGCTTGTAATAAAAGAAGAAAATGGGAAGGAGACAAACAAAAATAATAATATCTATATTAATAATCAAACAAATCAAAATTTTAACAATTCTAAATTAAAATCTCTAACAAAGGAATTTAAAGAAAGAGAAATACCCGTAGAGCAAATAGAAGAAGGTGATTTAATGGTTATTAGACCTGGTGAAAGAGTTCCAACAGATGGATTAGTAATTGAAGGAAATTCTTCTGTTGATGAAGCGGCTTTAACAGGTGAAAGTATACCAGTAGATAAAACAAAAGGAGATGAGGTAATAGGTGCAACAATTAACAAGAATGGTCTTCTTAAAGTCAAAGCAACAAAGGTAGGACAAGATACAGTACTTTCACAGATAATTACACTAGTAGAAGAAGCAAAAACTGGAAAGGCAAAATTAGAGAGAATGGTAGACCAAGTTGCAAAATATTTTGTTCCAACCATTATAATGATAGCAATAGGAGTATTTTTGGGATGGTACTTTATCGGTGATGCAGGATTAACCTATTCAATCCTTGCATTCGTTTCTGTAATGATTATTGCATGTCCATGTGCTTTAGGTATTGCTACTCCTGCTGCTCTTATGATGGGTGCAGGAAAAGGT
>DASUZI010000159.1:0-2861 GCA_036376955.1 Nitrososphaeraceae archaeon | reverse complement strand
TTGTTTGATAAATATAAAATAGAAAAAATGCGTTTAGTTAAAATAACATTCACTTTTTCAAACTTAATAATTGCTACTTGTTGCTATATCGTTAAATCTAAATGTAGATAATTGGATACTAATTGTATACATATAATATTTGACATACTTCATTTTCTAGGCAATAATATTAGTCATCAAAACTTTCTATTCTGTCTTTTAAAAACTCGTTGAACCTTTCATTAAACTTTTTTGGAAAGTTAAGCGTAGAGAATTTTGTAATCATGCTTTGCATACTACATCCTTATACCGAGCCTTTATCATGGTAAATTATATTTAATCCATATTTTTCAAATGTTGATTCCATTTAATTAATATCATTTTGTAATTATTGATATTATAACTATTAAAATAGTGTCGACATTGTTGAATATTATCTGTGACCAATAAACTATTTTATTATTATTTAGGATTTTAGTATTAGAATTATTAGTATGATCAATATTTTTTACTATTTTATCTGAAACCTTTCTCATTTTTCTCGTCTTTCATTTAACGAATCAAATTTTGAATATATTACTCCTTCTGAATTACATATAATACTATGATTATCATTGATTCTGTGTTTATGAAATTTATGAGGAAGCTTTCGAAAATTATGACTATTATATAAACATATTAATGAGACAGTTAACCCATGTATTTTATTCAGTTCCTCAATTGTTTGATCCAACCATTCTTCTAGAGCAATTGTTTGATCAAAATGTTTATTTTTAAAGAGAAGGTTTGAAATATCACATACTATTCTAATCTCCTTTTTACAATCTAATATTACTTTTTCAAAAATTTGTTTTTTCAGATCTTCAAAGGGTTTTAGATTATCACATGTTGCATTAATATAAAAATCATCACTGTTTTTAATTATTATAAAATTTTTTTTATAAAGTTTTTTTAGATTCGGAATTTGTGTTAAAATCATTTTTGAATGTTTTTTTTCTATATTGTGGATAGAAATATATACACATAACTGTCCTTGTTCTAATCCCTCATTGATATATTGTAATATACTATTTGAGAGAGGAAAAGAATACGAAGGTTCTAGTTCTTCTTTCTCGCAATACATGCAAATATGTTCTGTAAAATTAAGATTATGTGGATCATCAAAGATATTTCTAGATAGATTATTTATAAGATGTATACTATGATGATCAAAAAGTGCTCTTCTAGAATGTCGATTTAGCTTTTCAAAATCATCCAAGTCATAAGCACAAATACATGTTAAAGGAAAATCATATAAAGGTGAAATTGATTTTTCAATTTCAATTATATATTTTTCGTAACCTCTTTCAAAAAAGATTCTAACATCTGCGAATGCTCTTAAACCTCGTTTTCCTTTCTCGATTGCTTTATTTGTGGTATCAGAATATTGTTTGACAATCTTGTCATAATCTAATACATTGGTTGAAAAATAGAATTTCCTCGAGCTTTTGATATTTATAATGCCATTTTTTTCTTGATTTTCAAGTTCATTGGCAGAAATCTTCCATTTTTGAATTATTATATTTCTAACTTCATCTTTAGTTAGTTCATCGGTAATCATTAATATTGCTTCATTTTTTTTCTCAAATCCAATCCTAAGGTATTCTAAACCTTCTTCTATTTTTCGCTGTGGTGAAGAATATACTCCAAGAATATGGTTATTATCTTGAATTTGAGTCGTTGGAGACAAAAGTAATATACTTTTATTATGAAATACATTATTTAATTTAACCGCATAATTTATTCATCACAATTTTATATCATTTTCGATATATTTTCTAGATTTAAATCTAATATATATAATAAAATATTCAGATGTTATATTTTTTAGTTAAATGAAACAAATCATAATTTTACAACTAATTAGTAATATGTAGTTCTAAAAGAATCGGTTTCAATGTTGATAAATATTTTAAAGATTAAGTATACGTTGCACCGAAGCGAGAGGCAAATATAGCTTCCGGAGAATAATTTCTACTGATCCGTCATTTCTCATTTTATTCTCCGGGGGTTTTGTTATATGAAGAATAATCTTTCCTTAACATTTCACTGTCTATATTTATCTTAACTCAAAACATTTAGTTGTTATTTTTCCAATTCAAGTTTTCTTGTGACGTATTTCAAAGTTTGGCTGGCGGGAATTTATAATAGATCCTCTTGACAAACCTTAGTTTTTATTATTAGTTGTTATTGGATTAAAAGTTATAGTCTTTATTATGATTTAAGTTTGGTATTTGTTTGTATTTTTATGAATATAGAATTTTGTATTTATAAATATGTTTATAAAACTTTTTATTGGTCAAATTTCATACGCTGCCCTAACAACTACTTCTGAAAGTGCAGGATGTATATGTATGGTATTAGTAATACTATTAATTGTGCCATCACCTGTTCTCATGGAAACTAATACTTCATGAATTAGAATAGAAGCATCAGTTCCAATAATGTGACATCCTAGGATCTTTCTATTTTCTTTATTTACAAGGAATTTTACAAAACCCTCTGTATCTTCTATCGCATGACCCATTGCAGTATTAATGTATTGATATGTAGATTTTACATATTGTATGTTGTTGTTATTTTTTAATTCTTGTTCAGTGAAACCAACACCTGCGACTTGAGGAGAGCTAAAAATTGCATGTGGCATGGCAGTATAATCAACAGGTTTTTTTTGATCAGGATATACAATATTATTGTAAGCATATTGTGCTTCAAGATTTGAATTATGTTTAAACTGATATCGTCCTATTATATCTCCCAATGCAAAAATTCCTTTTGTAGTTGTTTCAAGATATTTATTGACATCGATAAAACCATTTTCACGTACCATAACTCCTGTTTTG
>DASUZI010000158.1:0-6766 GCA_036376955.1 Nitrososphaeraceae archaeon | reverse complement strand
TTCAGCAGTAAATGTACTCTCTTCATCTTTCTTTTCGCCTTGACCATAAATTACCTTCTCTTTTTTCATTTAGTTATGTAAAAAATATGAAATTTGACACCCTTCTCCATGTATTAAAAGTTTCTAACTAGATTATGTTCTACTCTTTTTGTCATTTTCTGTTATTATTTTAAAATTGAACTTAATTCTAAACCAGTTATTTTAACAAGAAATTGTTAACTGCACTAAAAATAATGAATATTTTTTATAACAAGAACAGTTACAACATCCAAACTATTAGTTTGTATATGCAGAGCTACTGACTCAGATTTGGACAATATTTGTAATAATAAACATATTTATTTTTAAACAGGATTTTATCAAATAATATTATATTATAGTTAGAAGAACATAAAGATTTTACAGAAAGATTAAAGAGGAATAGATTGAGATTCTAACTTTTTAGTCTGCTTATTTTCATATCTTTTTTTCTTTTCCATTATTTTTTTATCTATAAATTCCTTAAAATTAGAGTGTTTAAACAGTGAATAAAATTCTAAATTGTGTTTTTTGAACAATCTGTCGGCTCCTTGTTCCCTATCGATTATACAAACTATTCCAATTACTTCCATACTCCCCAACTTTTTTATTCTATCTAATGTCTTATCTATAACACTATTTCCTGTAGTAATTACATCATCAACTATTACAATTGGAGATATTGGATTTCCTTCAAAATAAGCCAACGGTCCGTCAGCCTGAGGGCCATGTTTTTTCGGTTCTTTTCTTACAAAAAACGCAGATAAAGGATTAGATTCAGTTAATGAGCTTTTCAAACATATTGCAGAAACCAAAGGAATTGAACCTGTTTCGAGACCACCTACCGATTTAACATTGAACTTTCTAACCTCTTTTAATAATAATTCACTAATAAGATCTAATCCATGAGGATCGAGAATACAATTCTTGGAATTATAATAGTGATGACTTGTTACACCACTAGAAAGTTTGAATGGCTTATCATGATCAGATATTAGTATTACTTTTCTTTTTATAAGATCCTCTAATATCTTTTTCTTATCCACTAAATTTTTTCCCTCTTTTCTCTAATATATGTATATTATTCATTTTTGCATATAAAGGATAAATACACATAAAAATGGATATAAAACAAAATTTAAATTTTATACTTAAAGGTTTCAAAATAATTTAAAATTATTGAAATTATGAAATTGAATTGAATATAAATAAACCGATATTGGGTAAAAACAAATGAGAGTTATTTGTTAGTAGGTATTTCGTTGTAAGATAATTTGGATCTTAATTATTAGGTTATCAAATTTTCATTTTACTTTTCTTTATCCTAGGGAATTTTTTAGTAAACTAAGAAGTCTATCTATCAACATCTTGGATACCAATTACTACATTGGTCCCAGTTACTCCATTTCTGAGTAATGATAGTATCAGTATTTCCAAAGTATTAATTACTACTTTTTTCCTCCGGAAACATCTAAGACCGTAGGTACTATGAAGATTCCAAATAATCCTATTGCAATAACAGTAAAAACAAGTAGTGGCATTAATCCAATTTTACAAATGTTATTCATCTTCTATAACTAGAAAATAATATCATCTAACTTTAATACAGTACTGATAATTGAAAAGCATCTAAGTATCTTCTCTTTCAGGTTTTGAATTTGTTGCAATCAAAACTTCTATGTTTTCTTCGTATTCATAGATTCTTCTAATAGAAGGTTCATTAACTATTTTTGTTGTTGTAGTAATCTCTATTATATCTTGCATTTTATTATATTAATCAATAATAAAAATTGACTAATTAAACCAGTTAGACGAAAAAGTTTGTTTACTAGTTAATTCGAATTTACTTTCTATAATATTAATCTTTAAGTAATTCTTCATTATCATCAACTACATCTTATTCTGTGACGACAACATCTCCTTGTTTGTCTGTCAAATATTATTAATGTATAATTAGTTATTTTTTATCCTTGGAATATAGACCGTAGAATATTTTATTTCAATAATAACTTCTTTAATAATATTATTATCTCTTATCTAATCCTTGATTCTTGAATTGGACTTTCTGACTTATACGCACGGTTCCAACTTCAAATATTCTTTCATTTTTTCCTTGGTAATGCAACTTCTACAATAAAATTAATGGAAATCAATATAATGGTCCTGTTTGATGGAACTATCCGACTCCATACATTTTAAATGTAAAATGAGATAAAAATAAAACTAGAATTTGAACTATTGCATAAAAGGAGAAATCATTATTTTATGGACTATAGTTACCTCAGTATTATACTAGAAATTTAGATAATAAGATCAAAACAAGAATATTTTGTTACCACTATTTAACATTACATCATTCTAATTAATTAATTATTTAAATAATTAATCGATTACATCTATTATTTAATTTTAATTCTTTTCTCTCTTTCGTACTTTGAATAGGCTATTTTTCATCTCAGAAGATGCTATTTCTGTCCTTTCCTTTGCCAGTGAAATCTTTACAAGTGTCTATAAATACATCAATTTTATGTCTTGTATTAGTTCTATTGAATAGTGAGTAATAGTGAGATTCTATCCATCTTTTAATTAACAACAACAAAAAGTTATAATAACAATTTTAAATATAATAGAACAAGAATTTTTAAAACTGATAAATATTATTTTCATTTGTTAATTCTTACAATATTTGTCTCAAGTCTCATCATAGGCAAATTGCTATACTGAATCATCAATGGTATCTTCTACCAAGTTCAGGCTATGACATTTATTCTTAATAGTCGATTAACTAGGTTCATCGATTTTTTAATATCCTACAACGATAAGTACTTTGGACTTCTATTCACCAGTAGATTTATTAGAATAGTTTTAGTCAAGAACCAAGATCTTTAAGGATATTATAATTAGAGAAAAAGGGATTGTAGATAAAGATATTATCTCACTATAAACCTGATAGAAGGGTTATGATGACACTTTCTTTTTTAAAATAACAAACGATTAAGGAAATCAATACAATAAGTCATTATTAAATATAATTAATTTTAGTTTTGAGATTTCAGCTAGTGATATTATAATAAATATTTTTATATAAATTAGAATCTTTAACGAATGAATAAATGCTATACAATAAAATAAGTATTATTATGCCAGCAGCAATAACGACAATATTTCTTGTTCCCATACTCCTTTCAATGTCAACATTCAGTAATATTTCCGCATTCGCACAATCGGAAGATACAAACCAAACAGGTGAAGCAATAAAACAAAATGTTAGTGATGTTGTAAGCAACATTAGCAAAGGAGCAAAGAGTCTGGGATCTAATATTACTTCTGAAGTCGCAAAAGAAATTGCGGATAATATTGGGAAAAAACTACAAGATTTAGCAAAGTAAACCTCCTTTTTTTTACAAGCATTGTATTCGTTATTTGATCTTTTAATATATCTACTTCTCTATAATATAATAACTCTATCTATCTGGTAAATTAGCAATTGAACATTGAATTCATGACGATTCAACTTCCGACGAAATTATTGAAAAACTATGATAAATGTATCAAGAATTATACAATAAAATAATAAATTATTTTTGTCGCCTCTTATTATTACTTTAGATATACCTTGAATTATCTAAAATATACTTTTTTTGATTATTATACTAATAAAAAATATTAAAAAAATTTTACTCACCAGTTGGTTGAGGATTGTTCTTGATCTGCTTCTTAGCCACAACCTGTGTTCTAATAGAAGCCAAAGATTGATCAATTTGGTATACTGCTAATTTGTCTCTTCCAAATATTTCAAACTTTTGAAGGATTGTTTGGAATAAGATCTCTTCTTCTACTTGTTCACTTACAAACCATTGTAAGAACAAGTATGTAGCACGGTCTTTTTCTTTTTCAGCAATTTCTACTAAATTATTAATGAGGTTTGTAACAGTCTGTTCACTTTTTAGACTAGCTTGAAAAGTAGATTCTAGCGAATCGAATTTTCCTTGAGGCTTTTCTATAGCTGGGATTATGGCTTCGGCTCCAGCATTATTAAGATAATGAACGAACTTTAACATATGGGTATTTTCCTCAATGGCTTGTTCGAAATAGAATGCTGCACTTCCCTCATATCCAATTCTTTCACACCATGAACCCATCGCAACATATCCATTGATGGCTGATGCTTCATATGAAATTTGATCATTAATTGCTTTTTCCATTTGTGATGAAATTCTCATTGTACCAATCTTAGTATTTTCAGATATCTATATTTTTTGGGATTGATTTTTAGGAATACAACTATTCATTATTAATCTTAAGACAAGAAATGAAGGTACATCTATGTGGAAGTACAAAAATTTTGAACATTATACAGATTATCATGCTATTAAATCATCTCCTGATACCATTATCAATACTGATAAAAATATCAGAAGGGAGTGTAAGCCAGGATGCCGTAATTTTTTGTTTAATTCGTAGTTATAGAATAAGAGAAGAAAATTTCAATTGGAATAAAGGATTTCCACCTGTCTACTGTGGTCTATTTTATCATTCAAAATATAATTATTAATTATATTTTATAAAATAACAACTACCATGAATATATTCAAATAAATAAACAGAATAATGTTCCAGAAGAAAATAAGGGGGTCTGTTATTGATATTATAACCTCACCACTAACAATGTAATCGGTATTATTCAAATTTTAAAGGAAAAAATATAGGCATGATCAATAAACAAGATTGTGTCTAAGATCGTACTTCAGCAGCAAAAAAACATAAATGTGTTAAAGGAGCTCTAGCATATATTAAATATATTTATTTTTCAAAACTTTTTGTATCAATTTATGCAATCTCATCTATAATATTCGATGTAGTATGGACAATTTTTTATTCTATTTCTTTAAATAACTAAAAAATATTTTTCATCTCTTCTCTTTTAATTTTTTTTTACGCACAAATGATTTTGAATAAAGGTCTATGATTACAATAAAAAAGTATAGGTAACAAAGATACCATATGGAAGAAAATTGGCAAATATAAAAAATATTATAAACTTTACTATTTGATGTATCACTATTTGTTATTTTTTTTGTAAAGTTTCAATACATTTTGCAATAATTTTTATCTATTCATTCATTTTAAAACTTAACATACTAATGATGATTAAGGATACGTTTTAAATAAATTTTAATAAGGCAGAATTGTCATCAATATTGCAATATGATCGATAAAAAATCAAATAAAATGAAAGTATCTAATACTCCAGCCATAGTAGCAATTCTGATTTTGTTGTCTTCTACAGTGATGATATTCTTTCCATTAGTATCAGAACAACAGCAAGCGGAACCAGGTTCTGTTGAGAAATTAGCAAAAGCAAACGTCTCTGTAGATATTCCGATATCTAAAGGATACATAGATGGTAGTATAGCATATTTTATTGCTACTGATTCTTCTGACAAACATGCAGTATCTTCTATTACAAACAATACTGGCTTTCCAATAAATTATTCTCCACTTTTGAACGATACTCCTCAATCGATTCGTGGACAAGGTTATGTATTTTTAAATGGTGTTCAAGGTGAAGCACCTGGTGGATTTCAACTTCCAGTTGCAAATGCTGTACCCGGAGATGAAGACTATAGCCCATTATGGCAAACAAACTTTGTAAAATGGAATGAGAATGCACCTGCGAGAGAATTAAAGTCAGTAGAAGAAATTGTGGCTGCTCAAAACAATGGAGAATTAAATATTACAGAAACAAATATCATTGTAAATAGCCCAGCTGTAAAATGGTAGATGGGTCTTTACAAAGATAAATAGGAATAAAAAAGGTTACAACTGATACCTAATAGAGGATCAAATCCTGAGTATAGACATAGAAAAAATGATAGTAACAATGGCAGCACGTAGAGGATTTTGATCCAATAATAAAACTGAATATTTTATAGCAATAGAATAAGGAAACTTAAATTGAATCTCTTGACTATAAAATAGACTCTTATTTTAGTATCACTATAGGTAATAACGAATATTGTTCAAATACCCTGGCTTAATCTTTGTTTGTACCATGATATGGATGAATTAAGGATATAAATCATTATAGTGTATGTTTTCTATTATAAATTATAATCATGAAAATTAAATTTCATAATAATTGTTTTGTTTATGGTCGGAATAAGGATAAGAATTATCCAGGCAAGGAAGAAAATAAACAATTAAAGTTACCATCGAAAAACATTGTGACCAAATCCATAACCTTTAAGGAATTATGCCCTATATGGTCTAAAAAATTATCTTTAGGATTGGATAGAGTCGATAAATTCATGTTGGAGGAAGATTCAAAATATTGTATAGTGGGTGAAGCATGGAAATTTTCAGGAAAATATAGTGGATATTATTTAGCCGTTTTAATTCCGTTTGTTGGATGTTGGACGTGTATAAAATACGCACGCAAATTTGCAAAGATATCAAAGAATAAAAATGAAAAAGAAAATTTAGCAAGGAGTGATTTTGAGACATTAATTGAATATTTTATGACTCATTGGAATGAAAAACATGTGAATAAATATAAAAAATAAAAAAGAATTTTTGTAAATATTCTAATTTATTAGTTATACCTCTAATTATACTGATTCCAGTTTTTGTTTTAATAGTTGAGCAACTTCGTACACTCTGATTTATCTAATGATTTGCTTGGTCATCTATTCTCTCCATCATCACAATCGCAACCAAATTTAGTCCCAAAAGAACAGCATGTTCT
>DASUZI010000157.1:0-4847 GCA_036376955.1 Nitrososphaeraceae archaeon | reverse complement strand
TTAAAAAAAATAAAAATTTTGTTTGAAATTCTTTTTTCCTTTTATGGTATAGATCTGCTGTATAATTTTCCTTCTAATGCTAGCTTGTACATTTCTGCAACGTATGGATTCTTTCCTGGTGTTTCAGCTCCAAGTTCAACTAAACGTGCATAGACTCTTACTACATATGCAAGAGCACCCATGAAAGCTACAACTACACCCATGTTAAACATCCAATGGTTAGGAACTGAGAAGATTTCTTCCACGAACCAAAAGTGCCACATCTCGTTAATACCTATTGTGAACATTGTGGCTAGGTAACCAATAATGGTTATCTTTAAGCCGGTATTCATAGAGTTATTTGGACCTCTTAGAACTG
Source organism: Nitrososphaeraceae archaeon (assembly GCA_036376955.1). Classification (GTDB taxonomy): domain Archaea; phylum Thermoproteota; class Nitrososphaeria; order Nitrososphaerales; family Nitrososphaeraceae; genus TH1177. The sequence goes on along the minus strand of DASUZI010000157.1, from coordinate 4,489 downwards.
GAACTCTTCTGTCATACATTGCAACAAATCCCCATCCTAAGGGTAATGCAATGAAGTGACTGTATAACCACCAATGAGCTGGTGTAAATGCAGAATCACGTATAGCTGTTTGATGCAATGATCCATCAACAAAGTTATCGACTTCTACTGATGCAGCAATAGAACCAAGCATAATTACCATTATGTAGATCTTTTTTAGTCTTTGAATTTCAACTTCTTTTGGTATTAATGCGGGCATCTGAGCCATATCTGTCAACATATACTCTTTAAAGTAAGATATAAAGATGTATTAGTAAATAGTAGTGGTATTTATATAATAATTATAATTATATTAAGTTATTTAGCAAATATTGAATGATATATGTAATTATATTATAAGATTTAATCTAAATGTGAGATAAGCATTAATGATAATCATGGTTGATTAACAAATTTGTGAAATATTTTATTAATACTCCTAATCAACTGATTTAAGGTAAACAGTTATTTTGGTACTTTAGAATAAAATAGTATTACAATATGAAATAAACGCTTATCAGAAACACAGATCCTTAATTATAACTTTAATGTATTCTTTGTAGTGTTTTTCTTTGTAAGTCTAAGTGATACTTCTAAAGCATTAGTGTTATTCAAGGATTATAAAAGAAGTTATGTTTCTGTATGGAGTTGTTTATTTGGAGAATTTAATACTAAATAATGATTATATGGTAGCCTTCAAATTTAATATAATGTTAATTAGTTTTCTCTAATTATTGATTTTATATAGATACAATATCAATTCGATATCATTAATTATTATTTTGTAACTCAATATGGAGATTTAGTAATTTATCCTTCTTATTGATATAACTTGATCCAAAAATTATCAAATTTGTTTGATTCTTTATTTTCAATTTATAAATAGAATGCTTCTATTTAGTTGTGTTAATTTATTTAAACAATTTTTTATATTCAATAGAAATAATTTTTAGTTTCTTTTTTCTTTATCCAATAGTAAAGTTATATGATCAAACTTCAATTTAGATTCTATTAATTATGAATTTATTAAGAACAGTGTTTTTAAAAATATAATTACTTTATCTGAATGTAGTAACCAAAACTATAGTATCAGATGATATATTGATTTTTAAAACGTTTGTATTTATTTCTCAAGTCATAAAAATAATCAAGAAAGAGATAAATAATATTTGTTCATTCTAAAATGCTATGAAATGTAATAGAGCTTTTTTAGTAATTTTATTTTTGGCATTTGGAATGTTAACAACCTCAATTCCTCAATTTACATATGCTCAGCCAGCAGAGAATGAAATTATAGAAAATACTTTAGAAACTGTAGAGAAGTCAGCTACTGAAGGTATTTCAGAAATCACTGAATCTGTGAGTAACGCTTCTAAATCAGTTGCGACAGCTACTGAAAATGCAACACAACCAACAAATAATACTACTTCCTCTCAAACTTTTCAACAAATAGAAAATATTGCAACCGATATGGGCAATGCTACACAAAGTGCAATAGCTGGTGCAAGAGAACAGATAGAAGAAACGGTATCGGGTACACAAAGTGCAATAGCTAACGCTACAGAAGGTGCTGAAAATGCTACAGAAGGTGCAAGAGAACAGATAGAAGAAACGGTATCGGATACACAAAGTGCAGTAACAAATGTTACAGAAGGTGCTGAAAATGCTACAGAAGGTGCAGCAACTAACGCTACAGAAGGTGCTGAAAATGCTACAGAAGGTTCAAGAGATCAGATAGAAGAAATGGTATCGGGTACACAAAGTGCAGCAACTAACGCTACAGAAGGTGCAAAAGAACAGATAGAAGAATCACTATCTAGCGCAAAAAGTGCAGCAACTAACGCTACAGAAGGTGCAAAAGAACAGATAGAAGAAATGGTATCGGGTACACAAAGTGCAGTAACAAATGCTACAGAAGGTGCTGAAAATGCTACAGAAGGTACAAGAGATCAGATAGAAGAAACGGTATCGGGTACACAAAGTGCAGCAACTAATGCTACAGAAGGTGCTGAAAATGCTACAGAAGGTACACAAACACCTACGGAAGGTCCAATGGAAATAGGAAAAAATTTCTTAGATCAGATATGGGGACAAGTAACAAATCTCTTTAAATAATTTTTTTATGATATCAAATTAGCATATATCCTTGAATCAAAATATAAAAATTGCAAAACAGTTTCATGAAACCACAAAACACTCTCCTGTAACTATCTATTTTAACCGTCATTATCTAGATTGGGAAAATAAACCGTTTCCCTTTAAACTATATTTAAATAAACCTAAAGTAAATTTACCATCTACATTTCCATATCCAATTGAAGATTCTATCGAATGTTTGAAACAACAAACAAATCTGAATCTAAAAAAAAAGAAACAAGTAGATCTAAAAACTTTATCTCAGATACTTTTTTTTTCTGCAGGAATTACACGAAAAATAAAATTAAATGATAATGTATATTATATGAGGGCAGCCTCTGCTACAGGTGCTTTATACCCAATTGAAATTTATTTAACTTGTCAAGATCTCCCAAATCTAGATGCAGGTGTGTATCACTTTTGTCCAGGAGATTTTACATTAACTCAATTAAGAAAAGGCGATTTTAGATCAGCACTATTCACAGCCACAGGAAATAACAATAAAGTATTTCAAGCTCCAATTACCTTAATTTTTACGTCAATATCTTGGAGAAACTCATGGAAATATCAAGCACGTTCATATAGACACTGGTTTTGGGATGCAGGTGTAATTCTTGCTAATTTTTTGGCTTTATGTAACAATAATCATTTATCATCCGAAATTATTTTAGGATATCAAGATAAACTCATTAATAATTTACTAGGATTACAGGATCAAAAAGAAGTCGCTATTGCATTAGCTTCAATTGAAAACGATTGCAATTTTGATTATTATAATAAATTTAATTCCAGTGAACTTTCCGCTCTGAATTGTGAAATTAAACCCATTTCAAAATATGAAGAAACGGTTTATCCAGAAATATGGAAAATACATGAGTGTTCTTATCTCAGTACCATGAAAGAAATAACAAATTGGACTTTGAAGAATATAGATGATAGAAATTTACACAACACAGGAAAAGTTCCTTATGATAAAATTAGTATTATTAACACTACTAATATTGGGAACCTAATTTTACAACGTGGATCAACAAGAAGATTTTTAAAAAAACCGATAACCCTGAGCCAACTACAAACTGTTTTATATCTTTCTAGTATCAGTGTACCTTTTGATTTTATTACTAATGAACAAAGCCTGATTGATATTTACTTTATAGCCAATTCTGTCACGAATTTACAATCTGGTATGTATTATTACAATAAATTAGAAAATAATATCGAACAACTCAAAGAAGGTGATTTTAGGGAACAATCAGGACATTTGTGTCTAGATCAAAAGTTATTTAGTGATGCGAGTGTAGTATTTTTTCTTTTATCAAGTATGGATAAGATATTAACATACTTAGGAAATAGAGGTTATCGAGCTATACAACTAGAGGGAGGAATATGTGCTGGAAAAATATACCTTACTTCATATTCTCAAGGATTGGGCGCTTCCGGTTCAACCTTTTATGATGATGAAGTAACAGAAACTTTTCTTCCTCACACAGATCAAAAAAGTACAATAATAGCTATAGGTATAGGTATTCCCGCTTATCTAGCTAAATCTGGAAAGATCTATACAAATGTGTTGAAGAAAGAAGACTATTCTTAAAAAAATTTACTTATTGACAACAGTACATTGAACAATAAAAAAATTCAACTATACATAATACTGTAAAATGTCTGAAATACATTTGAGAAAATGAAATGAATCATAATGGTATTGACATATACTCTGGTAAAAAAAAGAAGTTATGCAACATTTTTCGGTATTATTTTGGATAATATGTAATAGTTAATTAGAAATTTTAATGTCATTCCCTATTTTTCTTTTGGGAATTTTTTTACTCTACTATACCTATTACTCTCTTATCATTTCTGTCAAGAACCAGTAAGATATGGCTTTTAAATAGATAATAAAATATATTGTAGAAAATTATTAAAAATATAGCAAATGGAAGCAATTCTCTAGGCCATGGTAATATCCAAGTAATCGTAGACTTCTAAATATATGTCTTCTTCATTAGAAGAGTATGACTATAAATTTCTATTACAACTTGTTTTATCTCATGGTTATGCACTCCTATGCTCAATTTGTTGAAATAAATATAATATAATTAAGAGTAATAAAGACACTTGAATGCAAGAGACTTGTTCTACAGTAATTATTTTTCGATTAATGATATAGATGAAATCTGAGAAAATACCACTTGAAAATGGTAGTAAAACTGCTAATAAAGTTGACTATAGAATTGAACTACTGAAGAGATTATATTAACATTTTAACCAAGAAATTAATTTAGGGATAAACCTTGTTAAAATTTTAGATTTATAATTGCCATACTCCTCATTT
>DASUZI010000156.1:0-4816 GCA_036376955.1 Nitrososphaeraceae archaeon | reverse complement strand
AAAAATTATATAAACATTGATTTCAGCATACTTTGAATAAGGGATTCAGATATTCCATTTTACTTTTCTCTATTTGATATGCTGATTTATCATTGATAATGTATAAATTAAAAATAAAAAAAATTAACTAGTCCAACTTTAAAGAAGAGTTCAAATCCCACTGATTTTCTTTGCCTTTTTTTTAATCTATTGGAAATTGTTTAGTGAAATCAGATTAAGTTACCCAATTAATAAATATCAGTTTACAGAACCCAATTACATGTCATGCTCGAAGCCCTCCGAGCCCGTATACTAGTAAGGTTCAATAACATTTACTACGCTTTCAAAAATCCTTCTCTTAATTTGAATAAGTACTAACACATCCTCACTATTATCAATAACTCTATGAAGTATATTCAGTTTTTCACATCCCGTACTATAACAACAATCAAAATAAGAAAGGAAAGGATTAGCATAAATATTCTTGTCTTTCTAACTAAGGAAGATTTAGAAATCAAATACTGTTCCCCTTTCTTAATATCAAATAATATAAACCCCGAACTACTATTTACATATCATTACATATGATATAAGTAGTCATGACAATTTGATGAAAGTATATGGAAATTGTAAATAATTATTGTTAAGTTAATATGTAGTAGATTATTATTGTATATCTAGTGGAGGAAAATAAGGAATTACAAATTTTCCTAATTCTTCCAAGACATCGTCTGCGGGACGTTTACTATATTTAAGATTAAAAAAGACATGATTCACTCCAATATCTTTGAGGTCATTCAAATGTTTAATCAATTTGTTTCTTCCCAAGCGATATCCTAAATGAATGCGATTAGGATTTGTATCAGGATCTTTAGTCAAGTCTATATATAAAGACTGAGCAAAGGGTTTAAAATCATTTCCAGTTCTTCTAACTCCATTTTTCCAATTAGTTAGAATATGTTGCTGTAAAAGGATATCTCTTGGATACATCAACCATCCATCTGAATTTTTAGCTATCCAATCAATAGTTTGCCTACTATATCCTGTAACAAATAATGGTAATTTTTTAGATGTAGGTTTTGGTAAAAGATCACCTTCACCAGTCAATGATCCAAATATGGAATCATATCTGGGAAAACTTTCAGAAAGCAAACGTTGAAAATCATAAACAGATTCTCTAAAGAGCATATCTCGTTGCCCAAAATCTCGTCCATATGCAGGATATTCAATAGGTCTATCCCCAGCTGCTATTCCCAATATTAGTCGACCATTGCTTAATTGATCAATTGAAGCTGCTCCTTTTGCCAAGTCTATTGGATGTCTTAATGGAAAAATAATAGCTGCAGTCCCCAATGCAATATTTTTTGTTTGTCCAGCAATATATCCCAGATAAGTCCATGGATCATATATCTGTCCTACATCTCCAAAATTGGGATCATATAAAGGAACATCGCGAAACCATAATCCTGAAAATTCTAATTCTTCAGCCCGTTGAGCTAATTCCACCTGTCTTTCCATTTTTGGAATCGCACCTTCATAAGCCTCAATAGCAAATAAGATTCCCAAAGTAAGATTTCTTGGTTTAAACATTAATTTGTAAGCTTTATTAAAAAAAGGCACTCTTATTATAATAATTATAATAATTAATAAAGTTATCAAAGAGATGTCTTACATTGTTATTCTCACTAAAACATATTCTTTATCGACATTCATAATAATTTACTACTTATAACGACAACTAGTTTATTTTTATAAATAATAATATATAATTGGATGACCATTTTTTGGAAATGTTTGTGTAATGTTTACTAAATGAATAATCGCATAACTTATATATCCATATGAAAGACAAATTTTTTATCCAATATTAGAATATAACGTTTATTTTTATGAATAAAGACCTTGCAAGCAAGATCAATTTGTTAAATTAACTAGTCCTACTTTATCGAAGGGTTCAATTCCCACTGATTCCCTTTCTCCTTTTTTATAGCCTATTAGAAATTGTTTAGTGAATTCAAATAAGTTACCAAAAGAATAAAAATAGGTTTACAGATCCCAAATACATGTCATGCTCGAAGCCCTCCGAGCCCGTTTATCAGAGTTCAATAATATTTTCAAGATTTAGTTCAAAACTAAATATAAACATAGAGTACTTACTATTGAAATTTAAAAAAAAGATATTAAATTATTTGATAAACTAAAGAGATTATGGTTTCATTTTTGAATTTAATAGTATATACATCTTTTATTGTATTTGCTATAATCTCCGGAATATCAATAGTATTTGAAAATGTGTTTGCACAAGAAGAGGTAGAGCCGAGTCAGTCATCACCACCACTACACCCAACATTAGATAATAATAACGATGACATAATTATTAGTGAAGAAATTTGTCCGCCATATTGTAGTCCACCTCCTCCAATACAAGAATTACCAAAGGAGCAGTCACCATAAACAACAATACAAAAACTAGACCTTATAACATTCATTAATAATCTAAGAATATCAATAACATTAACAATTGCAGTTAAGAAAAAGGATTATTAGATTTAGAGAACTACAAAATTGTGTCAAAATCGGTTCACACACCTCCGATCCCGATTTGATAATACTGCTTTTATTTTGTTATGTAGATAACCTATAAAATGTCCATATAAAGTGTTCTATAGATAATGTGTCTATTTTTGAGAATCCTGCTTCGTTTGCATATCTTTTAAAAGTCGAAGGAGTCATAGCTGCTCCTGTAGCTTCAGAATTTGCATAAGCCATTGATTGTGGAAGACAAAGTAATACACTAAAATTATAATATAGTCTTCCTGCAAAATCATTTTTCTCCTGCAATTTATCTTCCATTTTAACATCACCAACTAAAACAACTCCATCTATAGATACTATTTCTTTCATTTTTCGGAGAGCTTCAATAGGATACGCCATATCGTGTATCGATTCAAAGGTCATAACCAAATCATACTTTTCCTTAGCAGCCATATTCTCAATTGGAGTAGAATATAGAGATATTCTTTCTTCTAGTCCTTCATCCTTTACATTTTTTGAAGCATTATCGATTGTAGAAGAATCTGCATCAATGGCATCTATCTTGATTAAAGGAAAGTTTTTAGCTAATGAGATACTTGCCCAACCATCTCCACAACCTACTTCAAGAACCCGTCCTCCTTCCGATTTAAGTTTATTTTCCATATCCGGCATAGAAGAAATCCATTTTGCAATATCGTTGACAAACATAGGTCTATTACCTTCACCTTGTGCAAATAACAAATCTATTCCATAAGAAGAATAAGATATACCTTTGCCAGTCTTGAATACTTCAAGTAATTTATCCATTACTGATGAAAGACTTGGAATCCAATAAACAAAAGGAATAGCATATGCGCTATTATCACGATCACAAAATACTATTGCATGTTCTTCTGTTATACTAAATTTATTTGTTGAAGGATCATATTGTATGTATCCATTGACTGTCATGCACTCTAACCATTCTCGCAGATAACGTTCAGAATAATTGGTTTTAGCAGCTAATTCACTAGAGGTCACTGGACCTTCCTCTTTCAATGAATTAAAAAGATCCAGTTTGTGTCCTAGATATAAAGTAAGACAACTTATAGCAGAGTTTGTTTCATTGATAATGCGTTCAGCAAGTTGTTCAACTTTTTGTTGATTCATAAAAAACAATTGTTGTATTGCAAATATAAAAAGCCTCGATTTTTCAAAGTACATTGTGAAGCAAATTATCATTCAAAAAATCAAAATAATGACGAATTTTATTTGTACAGCCATGAATAAAATTTATAAATACATGATTTCCGATCCCAATTACATGACATGCTCGAAGCCCTCCGAGCCCATATTATATTGTGATTCATATACATCTATTTTGCAACGTATGAAAAAGATGAGGCTTTTATGAAGCGAAAACAGGAAGGGGTTATGCTCTCTTAATTTCTAGGTTATCATATTTTAGAGATTAGTTTAATGAACATGCCTTTAATATTATAATATTTGATGATAAGATTTAAAAAATTGTAATTATAAAAATTATTAATTAAAATTTGATATTAGCATAGTCTGTGAATTGAAATAATTCATGAAACATTAATTAAAATATTATAAATACAAATAAGTAGTATAAATAATAACTATAATATAATATATATAAATGATAAAAGTAGAAATAAGAAAAGCATCTGATTTGAGTTTTAAAGAACTTAAAGAGTTCAAAGAAATAAATGATGCTTTAGAATATTGCTTCAATTTTCATTATCAACTCATAATAGAAAAATCATCATTAGATCCAAATAATACACCTAATACTAAACCAGAATATGATTATGAGATAGTAATATATGACCATTATGTCGAATGATTTTATCTTATACCTTTTGAATTTTTAACTACTCTATTGAAATATGCTGAATCTGGTTTAGTTTACTTATATTAAAGTCTTATTTATTGTGGAAAATCGAGAGTAATTCTACAATCTATATGCTAGATTATGAGTGAATTAATTCGAATGAATTTTTTAAATAATAAAAACTTTATTTATTATGTTACCGAACCCTGTTATAATGAGAGTTCGAAGCCCTCTAAGCTTTTTTATTTTAGTTATTGAGTCTATTTAGTCTATGGGAAAAGCAGATATAAATATAAAGATTTCTTATTACCTAATAGATCATTATTTGGAGGTATTTCTGAAATTATAATTTAAGTTCTTTCCTTATACAAAATATCAAAAATGTTACTTAGATGTTATATTCTTTATCTCTTTTTATTGCTGCATCTATATCCTTCTTTAAGGATTCATCATCTTTTCCTATAT
>DASUZI010000155.1:0-3866 GCA_036376955.1 Nitrososphaeraceae archaeon | reverse complement strand
GTATAGTTTCATAAACTTCCGGTATTACTATTCGCTTTATAGGAAAGAAAGATCGATAAGCAGGATCCATTTGATCAAAATCGGAGTTGTCATTTTTGTTACCATTTTCTTTATCTTTATCTGCATCTTCATCTTTTTTTTGGTCTTGCTCTTTATTTCCATCGATTAATTTATTCTCTTTTTTCTGTTCCCCATCATCCTTTTCTTTGTTGTCATCATCCGGTTCGGCGTGAATATCTAATAGAAATAATGGTGTACTAGAACGATTAAGATTAATACTAATTATCGTTATGACGATAATTAACATAAAAGATAACAAAGATAATGTGATTTTTTTACTATTTTTTTGCACTTTTATATAATGATTACTTAATATATATAATAACTACCTATAATTTTTATAGAATTTAAATATAGTAAAGTGATTTGGTATGCCTCATGATACATTCCAAGAGACTTTAATTATGTTAAATGATAATAAAAATATATTATAAATATATTTGGAATAATAATTAAATCTTTTTCTAATTTTAATAGTACAAATTTTATAGATACTATTAATTATTCTGTTATTTAAACAAATAGTATTAACAATGAATTCCATATCTAGACATAACCAAGAATTGTTGAAGATAGGTACTGGCTATTTTATACAAAATTATATCATTTACATGCATATGACTTGATATAATTCTTATATATGTATACTTATCATGCAGCAAAAATGGAAATTCAACATAGGGTTAAAGGAAATGACTATATATCCTTAACTTACATTATCCTAAAAATACTTTATAATTCATAATTATAGTATCTTCAAATAGATTAAAATTTTATTGTACACAGAAAGAGATAAAAAATTCTTTTAGAAAAAAAATAAACAAATTCTAATCTTAGTTGAAGAGGTAGTAAATCTCTATTATTACTTCGCTTCCTTTTAGTAATTAAAATATTATATGTTATATTATTAATCTATATAATAATCTTTAGTTATCTTTAGGGCTCAATTGTAAAATAGAAGTTTATTGGTTATTCTTTTTGTACTAGAGTTTATTTAGAATGTCAACAGGATTTTCCTGATGTTATAATATTTGAATCCATCTGAATAAATTACTTTTATATAGATGATATTAATAAAGTTAAGGTCTTTGTTTGTTCAAATTTTTAGTGAAATATATATTCGTAAAATTATAGTTATGTTTTTAACTAAAAGACGTATTTATACTAAAACAAATTATGTGGAGATTATTTCTAAATTTACAAACGACCATATAATATATCACATTTAATTAAATGTAAAAAATTAAATATATCTATACATTCAAAAGAAAGAACAATTAGAAGACATTCAATATGAATTTTGATTATTCTAAAAGATCTAACAACATAATAAGAGTAAATACTACTATAGTACTCATTGTTCTTGCTGCTATTTCTTTAATAATTTACTACTCGCTTTCAATATTATATATTCCTCAACTATACTTATCGTTTTCATCCGAAGTAAAATCACAACCAGTTATTACTGGAACTAAATTATCTAACTCGAAAGTTATTCTTGGAGAAAGCTTTGATTTAACAATAACTACAAGGAACCATGGAGATACTGCAGATATGCAAGTAGTTTCATTGTCTTTTCCTAATATAACTTCTATAGATAGTATCGTAAAAATATCTGATTATAACTTTACTCAAAAACCTGTATTCATCAAAGTTGGAGATGCAGTAGGATCAGAATACTATGGATTCGATAAGGTAATTAATGCACCTTATCCATCTATAGAAGCTAATAGCAGACCTTGGCACACTGGTGACTACTATCAGATAAGTATAGACGTAAAACCTACTAGTGTTGGAAGATTTGTTATATTTTCAAAAACTATAGCATTACCGCACATCAATGAGTTAGATCATTATCCTAGATTCGGTATTAAAGATTATCAAGGAGAATTTATAGCTGTATCTGCTGTAGATGTAGTAAATAAATAGAAAGAGGAAATAATAAATAATACTGAGGTAATATACAGTTAATTTTAACATCTGATATGAAAAAGATATTTTCTTTTAGACGCAGAGTTTTTGATAACAATACTGAAAATCCCCAATATAGCAAAAATCATAGTACTGTTATCGAAGATCCGTATTTCTATAAGCGCTTGATAAATAGATATTTGGTTGGTTGTATATTAGTTAGTTTCGGTATTTTACTCGCTGAGAGTGGGGGTAGTTGGGATATAACAAATCATCTTTTAAATAAACCTGAAACCTTCTTCTCTCCTCCTCATGTTATATTATATAGTGGAATAGGTCTATCTCTAGTAGGAGCTACGATTATGTTTCTATATTGGAGGTCATCTTCTATTTATATTTCTACTAGAAAAAAAGAAAAAAATCTCGAACTTGATTTATCAATAAAATTAGTAATTAGTGGTGTTTCTATGTTAATATTAGCTGGACCTTTGGATTTTTCTTGGCATTCCGCATTTGGTTTAGATGGTTTGTTAAGCCCTCCACATTTGACTTTAACAATTGGAATGTTAGCAGGCAGTATAGGAGCTCTGATAGGTATAACATCATCATATTTCGTTATACTCAATAATTGTATCAACCAAGAGAAAAGACAGGATAATAATATTGGCAAATTTAAAAATAATGAAAAAATCCCATTTTCACTCTATATAACATTAACTATTATAGGAATATTGCCCATTTGGATGTCATCATCAGGTTTGATATATATGTTCTCATTACCTTTTTCAGATACAGAATATTATAACTTTAATTTGGAACCTACGACTGCAGCCACTATAGCTACCCTAACCTTTCCGTTTTTAATATCCTTCATTTTAGTATCATTATTGAAATTAGTTGTAGAAATTTGTAACAAAAAGAGAAAATTTGGTGCTATATCTCTTACTGGTTCAATTTTTATGATTATCACAATAGTTACAATGATAATTCCAAATAAATCATTGCTATCTACAATTCCATTTTATGTACTTAATATTATTCCTATTATAATAGCTGATATATTTTTATCAAAACTACCACTAAAGAGAGTGTACATTTATACATCAGGAGGTATTCTTGGCTCTTCATTCTTCATGCTTTATTATCCAATGATAACTCATATCTATAACGAAGTAGTCACAAATCAACCTTTATGGCCCAGTCTTACTGCTCCTATATATTTTGACATGATTTTCCAACTCTATCCTTTACTAGCTGTGCCAGCTATTGGAGTGGGAATCTTGGGGGCAATTGTTAGTAGTAGATTAATTAACAGGAAAAACTGATAATATATTCCGATATCAGTTAGATACAATTATGACATTCTTGGAAAAATTGATTTATCCCATTCAATTTCTAGCAAAAAATGTTATTGTATTTTAGGAATTTATTAATTGAGAATATTTTTTATTACCAAGACCATTTCAAAGGTCTTAGAGTGTAGAGGGATAGACACTGAATGCGAATTGAAAAATGATGATTAAAGAACAAAGATATAACCAATCATCTTGTTTCATTTGCATTAATCATAATTAAATAATATAAATATTTGAATATTTGCAAAGCCCTAACCCTCCAAATAGATAGATTGGCTTGATGGAATGTATATTCAAACCCATATTATACTATTTAATAATTTGATGTAATTTATCTTTGCTACTACTTACTATAACCATATTACTAAAGTAATATATTGAATAATTGTCATAGACTGGACTGGCAGGATCCTGCTGATGATTTAGACTATGACTTCTTTGGAGTTGGTTTGCCAAATTAGTTAAGTAATCATATTATTCAAAATAATGCTGAAAAATGTTTTACGACTTGTTTACAAGGAAACGATATTAAAATCTACT
>DASUZI010000154.1:0-2956 GCA_036376955.1 Nitrososphaeraceae archaeon | reverse complement strand
ATTAAACCGGTCTAGAAATATATCTGTAAAAATAGAAGTTACTAAGGGTTGTATTATTGCATTTGTTTTGGCTATAACATTCAGTAGCATGGAAATGTTAAATCTGAATATTATTCAGGCACAAGTAACTATGTATAAGTGTTCACCTGATATGGGAACAAATGTGTCAATGGTAAATTGTCTGACTAATTCCACTTCCGATACTTATAATAATTCAATGGTTGCTGAAATGAGGCAAAACCAAACTGGGGAAATGGCTCAAGAGGCAATGAATGGGACTAGTCAAACAGCAACTCAAGGAATGAAAGACGCAATGAATGAAACGGGCGAAGCACTATCAAATGTTACTGGTGGCGTGATGGAAGGAATTAAGGACTTAGTTAATGGGTCAAGATAATAATGTAAATATGATACTGGAATAGCCAATGTAACTATCCCATTTTTATTACGAAACTTTATATAAGATAATAATCAAACTGTCAAAGTTACGTATAAGGCTATTCAAATTTTTTATTTGTGATTACAGTCAGTATTTTTACAAGTCAATTAAAATACAATACTTCGTACTGCCTCCATATCGCATACTTTAGCATTTTCACATGAAGTTGCTTATTGTTACATACTTATCCTATTTACGAAAGGAGCGGTTCACGAAGTTCTAAATTAGAATATTGTATTAACAATCGAATTTCAGAATTCAAAGTTTATGTATAATCGTCTCGAATTGGAATATATGAGTGAGGAAACTAAACCCGAAAGTGATTCATCGGAAAATGACAAGTTAAATAAAGAACTCTTAAAACCCGTAACGAAATCTGATTCTAAACTAGAAGATGAATTAAAGGAATTAGAAGTGGAGAATTCCGGAGGGGGCAAGGATGGAGGAGGAGGTTGAAATAGTTTTTTTTATGATCTGAATTATTTATGACTCACATCATGATGTTTAAAGCGGTTCTGAATTACTAATAGTATGAAATTTCATACTTCCTACCTATTGTTCCCCCATAATATTTAGAAGTCAGTCTATTGTAACTCACGAAAATTGTAATTATTAGATTAATCCGAAGTTACTGTCTGACTCATTAGAATTATTTCCTTGCATGTTCGTTCCATTAAGCATTTCACCTAATGTTACGCTGGGATTATTTCGAGAAGTTAAATTTGAAGAGTTCTCTATGGACGACTGTGCTGTAACTATATGCAGACTCCCGGTATTAAAAAATACCACGGTGATAAGAATTCCGACAAATACTAACAGGATAAATCTAGTCATGCAATAATTATGTTAATAAAATATAAATAACTCCACACTTTTGAATTATTATATTTTGGCGAGCCATTGAAATGTTTTATTGAATTTCAGACGTATTTCTCCAGAACTGCAGGAAAATACACAATTACTCACAAATCTGCAATTTTAATATTATATTGAGACATATAGATTGAATTTTGATTAATTGCTAATCTCAATAAAGTAAGGTTAGAAAGATTAAATTGGATTTCTTTTTTCAATGGGTGTTATCTTCTCCTTATAAATTTGATATATGTTCAAAACCACAATGTTTAGATTTTACTAAAGATCAATAATATGTTTCTGACTAGAGAATATTTCAATATCTTTAACCGAAGGACTAAAAAATAGCTTTCAGTATCCCAAATCGTTTAGTAGCTTCTATTTATGTCATCATAACCAATAATTAGGGACGATGTCAAATTCAAAAACTGTAGTTATACAAGAAAATAAAAAAAATTTAGAGAAAAAACTAGGTGAGGTCTTAGGCCTTGAAAGAGCTGCACAGAAAGCAGTCGATGAATTAATTTCAATGAAGTTAATAAAATCAGATTCTAAAGACGAAGCAAAGGATATCCAAAAAGAAGCAACATCACATGAAGAGCAAATCCAAGAAGTACTGTTGGAGCTTTCCGAAGATAAAAATATTAAATTAGATGTTCAGCAAGTAGAGCAGACAGCAGAGGAAACCGAACAAAAGGTCACTCAAATAATGAAAACATATTTAGGAAAAGAACCCGATACATCTGAAGCACTCGAATTTCTCTGTCTGGCCGAAGGTGGAGAAGTAACTCATTATGAGGTTTTAAATTCCATTAGCACGAATTTTGATAACAAAAAGTTATCTTCTACTGTAAAATCTATCCTGAAAGAAGAACAAGATCACCTAAAAAGATGTTTAGCCTTAGCAAAAGAGGAAGTATCATCTAAATAAATTGCTGCCTGATCCAGTAGACTGGATCGGGAAATGTTATTTTATTTTATCTGGACTTGATATTAATCTTATTAGCCAGTCTCTTGCCCGTTCTATAGTAATATCCTTGTTATAGGAAGATGGTTTTTACAAAGAAAACTTATTTGAACTAATACTAACGCAAATGCTTGATCCTGAGATTAATTAAATCACTAATGCTGGATATTAAATACTATACTATACTATGGTCATACATGAGAGATTTAAACATCAAATCAGAACTGCTTAACGAACATTTTCACAAATTATCCGTAAAATTCGTTCTAATAATTATAGTATCAGGATTTTTAGGGGTATCGTCCTTTGATTTGACACAAATTGATATAACTGCACAGACTATTCAAGAAAAATGCACTCCGGATATGGGAACAAACATATCAAAGTCTAACTGTTTGTCAAACATTCCCACCAATCCAGTATATAATGTTCCAAATACCGACAATGTGAGACCGCCGTCTTAAATACACCCCTCTACTCCAATTATTCCACCTCTGATACCATTACTTTTCTGAGGAATCTGTAACATGTTAAACAACTTATCACCCTAATCGTATTATTTTTTTTGGGATCCTCATAGACTACATACCTTAAAAAAATATTCCGATTAAAATTGAAGATTATATAGTTTTGTATACTCTGTAGAGTATGTGGGGAATAACCATGCTATTAGTTCGGCTAGCAGACTACATTCA
>DASUZI010000153.1:0-5736 GCA_036376955.1 Nitrososphaeraceae archaeon | reverse complement strand
TCTTCTCCGCCACCATCTCCATCTTCTTGGTTCTGTGCATTATTTTGTTCTGCAAGCATAGGATTTGCAATCTGAGCTTTTAACATTTCAGTATCTGCTTTTAATACGTCGGTCTGAACCTTAGTAAGATCATCTAAAGCCTTGTTAAGATCTTTTTTAGACACCGAGTCTTTAATTTTTTGTATATCACTAGTGAATGAAGGTTGAGGTTTTAATAATAGCACTTGATTTTCAATATCTGTAATTTGTGTAAGTGCTTCTTCAGTGTCTCCGTTAGCTAATGATTGTTTTGCAGTCTCTAAGTTATCCTTTAATCCGGGGAGGTCAATAGACATTAATGCTTGAGTATCGTTACTCATAGTCTTGTTTTGTGTTGAAGTTTGATTGGTTGAATTGGTTTGAGCTGAGCCACTTTCCAACAATGCTGGAATAGCTAATAGTCCTATTGCAATTATTGCATAGACAAATATATTTTGATATTTCATTCCAAATAACTTAGTACAATATGACTTATAATACTTTATTTTAATAAAAACCTCTTATTAAATGACTTCATTGTAAAAGTTCAAGATCATAACAATATCACTCCCTGTATTATACATTTGAGGTTATAGTTATGGATTCTGATAAATTAAAGTAAAATAATTTTCAAAAATGCAGAATATAATGAATCTGTATTTTTCATAGATCTGGAGGTCGATATAGAGCAGTAATGAGATAAAATGAATTTTTTAAAATAAAACAAATCTAAAAGTGATATTCAGATTATGGATATCATTAATTTATTAGATGAGATCACTTAATTAATAAGACAATTTCGTGATTATATAGTTAAGATCTCTATTTATTAAATATACAACTATTATTATTAGGTTAGAAAGATCTTTGACTTAATAAACCCTATATCGTCAAACATAAAAATTTTTCATACTTAAATCTGTTAATTAGGTTAATAATAACATGTATTATCAATACACTTATTTCGCTATATTGGTCAATGGATTTATGGATTATTCTAACGAAAGAAAAGATAGTATTGATGAAAATGTAATCAATAATAGTAATAATAATAAAGATATCAGTTCCGAGGAAAAAGATATTAATAAATCAAAACAAACAAAGGCCAAATTTGTTAAACAAATTGTTATTTCAGGTATTATATTTACGATAGCATTTGTTACAATACCGTATTTCCTAAAACCTATAATATCTAAAGACTATATTATGCTATTACAAAGTGTTCAGGTCTCTATTGTTGGCTATTTTGTAATAGAAATAATTAGTAATACATTTCATGATCTCACTTATGATTATTTAAAAGATACTTCAAAATCTATCAAAATTCTGATGAGGATTATAGGTGCGATTGTCGTAATAACAATTATAATTTCCTATTTAAGTAAGGATCCAGTAGTAGCGGCCTCGATAGGAACTATCTCAGGATTAGTAGTCGGTTTTGCTTCTCAAAATATAATCGGAAATATCATCGCAGGATTATACTTGGCTTTACTTAGGCCATTTAAATTAGGAGATGAAATTACTGCATATAGTAACACAGGAATAATATATGATATTGGCTTAATTTCAACCAAGCTCAAAACTAGCGACAATAAAACGGTACTAGTTCCAAATTCTTCTATGGTCACTACCACTATTGTATTAAATAAGAGAATGTAGAGATGTAATTATACACTCTTATCTATTCAAGTAAACAATAATTTAAGACAGCATAAAAATAAGCTGTGTAATGTATAATTAGGTTGGCTATTCTATATTTATTTGTCTACCTTTTGGTTTTTGCTTTTCCCTCTTTTGAAATGTTATTTCAAGAACTCCATTATTATAATTCGACTTGGCACCTTCTATATCAATATCTTCTGGTACTTCTATTTTTTTATGATATTTTCTATTAGGATCTTCACTTTTTATTTCTACATATTTATCATATACTTCTATTTTGATTTTGTCTTTAGTTATACCAGGCATCTCTGCTACAATTTTTACTTCCTTTTCGGTATTTGAGATGTCTATTAGTGGTTCCCTTTCTGCTGAAAGTGAAGGTTGTTCAAAGGACCCTCTACCAGAGAAAGATTTAAAATTACCAAATTCTTGTATTTTCGGTTTGCCATCAGGACCTATTGTCATTGAATATCCATATACTATCGGACCTACCTCTCTAACTTTTCCTCCTTCCGGTGTATCGTATTCTTTGATTAGATCTTTGGGTACTTTATTTTCGATATTTTTAAACTGTTCTGAAAATACTCTTTCTGATTCTCTTCTCATATCATCAAATTCTCTAAACATATCGTCAAAGTTCCATCCACCAAAACCTCTTCCCTCGCGCCTTCTACGTCCTACACCACTACCTCCAAACAAATTTCTAAAGAAATTATATGGATCTATATCATTAGGAAAACTCATATTATTATATTACATCGCCTTGTATTAAAGTTATATAAAATTAATTCTAGTTTTCCAAGTCATGAATCTGAAGAAAATCATACAATAATAAAACAAATCAAAATGTTCTTAATACTAGAGATAAATTTATGTGTCTATATAATTATGAAGACGTAAATAGTTGTATTAATAAGACTTTCCTATTTATTTAAATATCTAGGAGACTATTCTAATTAACAAGTAAGATTACCTAAAATTCTAGTAATGGAAATATCGTTATATTTAGAATAATAATGGTACATAGATAATATTAGAATTTTATTAATATTATTGAACTATCTTATCTGCAATAACCATAACAAAAAAGCTGTTCAAATATTTCTACAATATATACCTCAATAAATCCCATTTTGAAATTTCAATCGCCAATCATTAAAATAAATATCTGAAATTGCACTATGAGTATATCATTCTCTGAAGTGATAATTTTATTGATAAATAATTCAAAAGAAATAGTAATTATTAAAGAAACTATGAGAAATATGAGAGTATAAGAATCAATAAAAGTAAACTTTTTTATATAGCATTAATGGTTTTGTATGATGTTTCTTGAAACACTCTATCTTCTAAATTCTCAGCAATATATTATATTTTTTTGCAGTATTTCTTATGGTAATAATTCAAATTCATATTTTAAATTTAATGAGGATTATTAAATCGAAATGAAATAAAGAATTTATAAAACTAATTCTCAGCCAACAATATAGACTGAACTTACAGATACAAAACCTTACACTTGTAAACGGTAATTTAAGTGATTTAAGCTGAAATAACATTGGCTATATCCGATATTATATTAGGCAAGTTCATATAGTATAAAAATCAACATAATAATATGAATAATAATAGTAGATTCATGGTTGGTGTGATAGGTATTACTGCCTTATTGCTATTAACATCAAATTCACTCTTAAGGAGAGGAAAACAATAAAATGGAAAAAGTATTTTCAACGCTAAGATCATTCATAGATAATAATGGAAAGACCAAATTCTGTATAACATGTGGTGGGATGGCTACACAAGAAGCATTATTTGACGTAGGAGACGGTGTTACTCTCATAGAAAAATATTGTGATACCTGCGCTAAAAAAGAAGTGCCCTAATACTCTTTTTAAAGCCTCTAATGATATAACGACGTCCTCATTGGAGATAATTCTGTGATTGAACCTTTAACTGTTCTTATAGAATTCTAACTCTAAAATTTAATAAATAGATCCTTATTAATTTTTATTTTGACCAGTTATTATATAATAATATCTTATATGATAATATCTTATATAATAATATCTTATTTAATATCGACAACTATTATCCCAAAATTGGATTTATCTCAACGTATTACTCTTTTGTTCGCATTTGAATCTAATTTTCTATAATGTATAAATTTTTCGATCAATTCTATAATTTCTTAAATATTAAGTATATCTATATACATAATAATCAGTATTAAAAAAAACTAAAAAAAACGATAACACATATTAAATATGGCTGTAATTAATTAAAATTAAAGGTTGAGCCAAAACGTTGATTTCTATTTTTATAAGGTAAATAATTCAAACCTCTTCAATAATTATATTTTATAGTAATGTTGTTGAACTTCTCGATGATTTTATTTTAATTATTCAGAATCCATTAGTAGTTGTCTAAATGAATATTGTTATATTTGGTAAAGCAGAGTGTATTGAAGGTAATATTAATATTAATTCTAAATTTATTTTTAGAACCTCTACAATGTACATTGTGGTTAAACCTAATGTCTAACTATTTTAGAATGTACAACTAAAACTAATATAATGTCCCTGAAAAATAGAAAATTAAAAAATATTAATGGTTAGAGGATTTTTCACTAATCTTTATAATGGTAAAGTAAGTTTGAATACCACCATCATTATAATATTTTTGGATCTGTTAGACATATCAAACATACAAATATTAATTATTCTCAACCCATCAACAATTTGTTATTAACTAAAAAATTCAATTTCTGCGAGTACTATCTATTTTCTGTTGTAGAAAGTAAATTAAATTTTATATTTATTCTATTTTGGTTGATTAAATCTTTAGGAAGGCTATAAGTTCCTCAATATTAAAAATTTTAATGATTCTTTTATGAAAGTAGTAAAAATTATTGTTCTTGTTGTGAACCAGACCTTATATTTTTAGACTTGTCAAACCATAATTCATTAAACTTTATCATATTCTTTAAATATTCGTCATAGAAACTCACCCAATTAGACATAATATGTTGCCAAAATGCGGAATATGTTATAAACGGATTGGATGAGAAATTACTTGTATTTTGTTCTCGTAATCTATGCTCTTCTTTTTCTAACAGTAATTTAGGATTAATAGTTTCTTTATCAAATTCTGATTGAGGAGGGTTCTTTTTCCGGCCTAATTCATCAGTAGAAGAAAGATTAGGTTTTTCAATATTTCTAGAGTCTAAACTAGATTCTGAACTGGGAATAGTAGTGGGATTTACTTTGACGTCTGTTTCAACCTCTATATTTTTTTCCTTGTCTATTAAAGGGACAGTGAATTCTGTCTGAGCTTCGACATTTACTCCCTCGGTTGGTATGGTAGTTACTGTTGTTACATTAGCTTCTCTCTCAGTCTTTGATTCTTTGGGATTAACAATTATTTTTTCTTCCTTTGATAAAAATCCAGTCTCAGGCGGGGATTCAATCACATCAATCTCTAATTTGGAATCCTTTCGGACATCAGTCAGTGCAATGTTATCATTTTGACTTGGTTTAGGTGCATGATCAATATTTTTTTCTTCCAAGTCACCTTCTTTTACACCGGTAAGTTCTCCCGCAGTTTGGGGACCTTCAATAACTACTTCTTTACCTGTCTCTATAACTTCCTTGACTGCTTCACCTATTGTTGTTGGTATAGGATTGATATCCTTTTCATTTTTGGTAGTATTTTCAGAACTATTTATTAAATCAGTTTTATCATCTAAATTTTTCTTATTGGGTCGTTGATATCCCCTCGGAAAGGTCATAACTATTTTATAGTATATCGGTCTCATAAACTTTTATTCTGATAATTCCAATCTCAGGAAATGAAATTTATTTATAAATTTTTTATCGATGGTTTACAAAGATCCACGATGAATACATAAAACATTCAAGTATAGAGTCACGAGCAGGAATAGTATAACATTATATAATTCATAAGTATATCCTGTACAATTTATTTTTTTTATTTTAAAAAATTATTTATGTACAATCTCCATTTCTTGTACAATCTAGAAAATACAATTTCTTA
>DASUZI010000152.1:0-4100 GCA_036376955.1 Nitrososphaeraceae archaeon | reverse complement strand
TAAAGTTGGACTAGTTAATTTTTTTTATTTTTAATTTATACATTATCAATGATAAATCAGCATATCAAATAGAGAAAAGTAAAATGGAATATCTGAATCCCTTATTCAAAGTATGCTGAAATCAATGTTTATATAATTTTTCTAGTAACTAGTTAAATAGATATTATTTAATTGAAAAAAGATGAACAACCAACAAAAAAAATATCTTCAGTTGTTTTATCAATAATATTAATAGGATTAACTACTTTAATGATTTTTTATTTTTTAAATCCACAAATAAAATATATTTATCAACATGATAAATCAATTGGAAGAGATTATAATAAAATCTTTGCAACCGTTTCAAATCCTACAGATATAGCGACTGATAATGCAGGAAATGTTTATGTTCTTGATACTGAAAATAATAAAGTACAAAAGTTTACTACTAATGGTACATTTGTTAAAGAATGGAGCATCCAAAGAACAAAAGCGTCAGAATTAGTTCTTACAGATATAGCAGCTGATATTGCAGGAAATGTTTATGTTCTTGATGTTGGAAGTAATAGAGTACAAAAGTTTACTACTAATGGTACATTTGTTAAAGAATGGAACATCAATTAGTAGAATATTTATTTTATTGGCTTATGAATTTCTTCTTTAGAGTAGGACAAAGAGCAGTAGATTTTATAATTAGTACTAATCATCCTTTTCCAAAATAATTTTATCTTTCTCTATAATTTTTTTGTAAAACTATTGTACTATTATCCTTAACATTAACATTATTGGCTATGCAAATATTCTTTATTACAAAGATATAAAACTGAATAAAGATATACTAATTTTATTATTGTCTATTCTTAGTTTGGAAACGTATTGGCAAGTTTGATACTCCAAGGAAAAGAGAACTTTTGAGTGGAGTAACTTTTCTATATAGATCTTGTCTATCATTATAATCAAAATCAAATTGAAGATGATCAAATCTTTCAAGAAATGTTCTTAATGCTATTTGTCCTTCAAGTCTAGCTAAAGGAGCCCCTAAACAAAAATGAATTCCAGTTCCAAAAGCCATATGGCGTAAGTTTTTACGAGTAATATCAAATCTTTCAGGATCTGTAAATACTGATTCATCATGGTCGGCAGAACCCAAAAATAATATTATCTTTTGACCTTTCTTGATCTTTATTTCTTGTTTCTCTATTTCTCTTTCTCCACCTCCTTCTCCTTTTTCTTCAGATAAAGTTACATCATCATTTGCAATACGAATTACTAATTGTACTGGTGATCGATATCTTAAAGTCTCTTCTATTGCAGGTTTAATTAATGAATTTTTATTCTCTTGTAATTTTTTTAATTCTTGAGGATTCTCAAGTAACGAGAAAATTGAATTTCCTATTAGGTTAACTGTTGTAATATGTCCAGCATTTAAAAGAAGATGGGAAAAAGTAAGTATTTCTCTTTCAGATAAAGAATGTCCATCTACTTTAGCTCTAATGATACGACTGATAAGAGTATCGTTATCATCATTATCTTTTGTTGAAGAAGAACTTTTGTTTCTTCTCTCTTCTATTAATTTGCTAAAATAAACATCCATTTCATCAAAAGTTTTGGATACTTTTTTAATGTAATCAATATTGCTATTTTCTTCAAGACCCACTATTACATCTGCCCATTGATGATAAGTATCTCGATCTTCAAATGGTACTCCAAGAAGTTCTGCAATTACAGTTGCAGGTAATGGATAAGCAAAATCTGATATCAAGTCCATTGTACTAATAGTAGTATTATTTTTTTCAATGATCTTATCACTTAGTTCATTTACAATATTCTCAATACGTGGTGCTAATTTTGATATTTCTATTGGAACAAATAATGTATCAACAATACTACGCAACTTTCTATGATAAGGAGGATCTGAATTTATAAGGCTTGGACGATGAATATTTTCTTCATACTCTGGAGGTATTCCTATTGGTAAATCAAGTGGACCAAATTTACTGGAAAACCTTGAATGATCCCTTAATATCTTTTCAATATCATTATAACGATATACTCCCCATCGTTGATTTTCTTCATCAAAAACAATAGGAGTATTTTTTCTCATTGATGAATAAAAATCAAAAGGCGAAAACCTTTGTTCAACTGGAGGATATATCTCCATATATTTCTAGTTGCAAAAGATTATTTATGTATTTATTATTTTGACAATTTTGAGCTACACCTTTTTAATTGTCGATAGGAAATACAATTTCAAGGTAAACTGAATATGGTTTTGCTCCATAAATTGCAGCAATATATCCAGTAAAAAATCAAACTAAAGCAACTTATACACAACCAGCAAATTCAACCCTTGCAACCATTTCCTCATGGATTGATAAGATAGCATGGTTGTAAATCATAATTAGTCACAAAAAGAATTAACCATTCAATACAATAATATCCTATTAAATATAACTTATTGTTTATACCTATATATACTATCTTTATTATTTAAAAAATATACAAACACGATTTTGAGATGATTTCATGAATAACCACATTTTGAATTTATAAAAATTAAGATTAAAACAAACAAATAACTTTTGAATCCTATATTAATATGGGCTCGGAGGGCTTCGATTATCATTATGACAGGGTTCGGTAACATAATAGATAAAGTTTTTGAATAAAATCTTAGACTATTTTCAGTTCATTTTCAAAGTTATATGAAAACCATTCAATGGAGTTAGGATTTGAAACTTCAATTCGTTGTCGATACTTAAGAGAAGTCATATAATATACTATTAGTTTGAACTATTTTTGATTTTCTAATTTTTCAAATATTTATTCTCTTTTGCTCATTGGATTCAGTAAAATAATGCTGAAAAATGTTTGATAGTTTGTTTCTTGAATTGGAGTTATATCTTTAGAA
The DNA here is from genome assembly GCA_036376955.1 of Nitrososphaeraceae archaeon. Taxonomy (GTDB): domain Archaea; phylum Thermoproteota; class Nitrososphaeria; order Nitrososphaerales; family Nitrososphaeraceae; genus TH1177. Next base: position 1,210 of record DASUZI010000152.1, on the reverse strand, counting down.
TTATAGATAAAAGAATTAATAAATCTGTAAAATAAAAAAATTAAAAAAATGTTGGAAGTTTAAGGCCTACCTCAATGGTGGATTATCAAAACATAATGCATTTACATTCAGTCTTATCGAAATGTCTTCTCTATCTTCACCATTAAATACTAGGGCTGCTAGCCATCCTGCTCCAAGAAGTGTAGTATTCGTTATAGACTGATCAATGACTGGTGCTATATGAGTATCATTAATCGCAAACGTGGATCCAATTAGATTATACCCTCCATTTAAGACTAGATCACCAGGATCACATAAAGCCCCTAAAATAGCAAAAGTATCGACTTGTGCAGCAGTTGAATTGTTAACAGAATAAACATTTGTAGCATTTAGTTGAGTAATACCTGGTGGTCCTTGGGCGCCTGTTGCTCCTGTTTCTCCTGTGGATCCAGTTTCTCCTTGAGGACCTGGTGGACCCTGAGTCCCTGTTCTATTATCTCGAGCATGGTCTTTTTTATCGTCATCAAACTTAACATGCTTACAAAATTCTACTGAACCAACAAAGAAACCTTCGAATGGACCTGTTCGACACTCATATTTCTTATCGTCGGTTGGGTATTGACTATAATAACTATCCCTGGAGTTGTCATTGTCATATCCTTGAGCCATTGATGAGCTTAAAAAACTATTATTGTTGAGCAATGGCATTACTGCTAACATTACCAATGAACTTGCCAAAAGTCCAAAAGTAAATATTGATTTTTTCACAATATTTTTAAACAGTTAAAATATAATTGAAATTGGTAAGTACAAATGCTAACAAAGTATTACTAAATTAGCTTAGTTAATGTTTATTATTATTTGAATTTGCCAATTATTCTTGGTAAATTCATTTCTAAAAAGACTATAACATTATTATGATTAATTTTCTATAACTTTCAAAAATTGTTATCCTTTACTGTGACTTTGTATTCACAATTTACTATAATTAGTTATTGAATCTTACTAGTAGACGGACTGGGAGGGCTTCGAACTCTCATTATAACAGGGTTCGGTAACATAATATAATAAGTTTTTGATAATTTAAAATGAACTAATTGTAACACAATTTGTAATTAGATTTAAATAGAAATTGATTACTATAAATCTAAAAGTCTAATCTAACTTCAATATTTATATTTGATTTATAATAAACAAATAAAGTTTCTCTATATTATATTGATTCTTTAAG
>DASUZI010000151.1:0-2571 GCA_036376955.1 Nitrososphaeraceae archaeon | reverse complement strand
CTTAACAACCTATTTTTTTAATTTTTAATTTTTAATTTTTAATTTTTAATTTTTAATTTTTAATATATTATTGGTTAAAATTACAAGCATTCCTGAATATTAAATAGATCAAATTGTATTAACCCACCATATTTTCTATCTGCTTCTATTCGTGATTTTATTATTACTAATTTCACCTAGTAATGATTATTTGTTAAAAATTATAAACTCGTTGTAGATAACCACGTAAATTTTAAATTAAAAGATTGAAATATAATGATCCTTTTGGATTCTAGTTGTATCAACTCGACGTTGAGTCTATTCCTTATAGTAAAGTAGTCCTCCTGCCTTTACTATTTTTGAGATTATTTCGGGAAATGGTTTGATATTAAATTTTTCCCTAGAGGTTGTATTCGTTACTGTATTAGTATCAAGATCAATCTCTATCTCATCTTTATCTGATATTTTATCAATCACAGCAGGGTCGATTTCTATAGGTAAGGGATATCCTCCGTCCACTGCATTTCTGTAAAAAATCCTGGCAAACGAAGGAGAAAGTATTGCTCGTATTCCTACTTCATGTAACGCGATCGGAGCATGCTCTCTACTAGATCCACAACCAAAATTTTTTCCAGTCAATAAAAAATCTCCCTCACATATTTTTTCTGAAAAATTAGGATCTAGGCCTTCCATAGCATGTTTTCCTAATTCCTTATGATCATGTATTTTTAAATAAGGTCCTGGGATTATAACATCTGTATCTATATTGTCTTTATTGTATTTGTGAATTTTTCCTCTAAGTATATCCATTACATTTCATTCCTTGGATCAGTAATTTTTCCATTTATAGCTGCTGCAGCAACAACTAAGGGCGATGCTAAATATGTTTGTGATTCAACATGCCCCATTCTACCTGGAAAATTCCTATTAGTAGTACTAATACAAATTTCATCTTTTGCAAGAACACCCATATGTGCTCCACAACAAGCCCCGCACGTCGGAGGTCCAACTACTGCACCTGCTTCCAAAAATATACTTACTAATCCTTCATTAATTGCTTTTAAATAAATTGATTGAGCAGCAGGTAAGACTTCTGTTCTAATTTTAACTTGTTTTCCTTTAAGGATCTTCGCTGCCATTCTTAAATCTTCTAATTTTGCCCCAGTGCATGATCCAATATAGGCTTTGTCAATTATTTCCCCTTCTATGTCTCCTACAGCACATATATTTTCAGGGGAATATGGTTTAGCAATAACAGGGTCTAAAGTTTCTATATCGTACGTAAATGTATTACTAAAGGAGGCATCAAAATCTCCTTTCACGGGGATAAATTCCTTATCTGTTCGTTTCTTCAGATATTCAAATGTAATGTTATCAGGTTCTATAATGCCATTTTTAGCTCCTGCCTCTGTACTCATATTTGTGAGTGTCAATCTTTCTTCCATAGAAAGTTTATCCACGGTCTCTCCCGTAAACTGCATCGCTTTATAATTTGCGCCATCGGTGCCAATATCACCTATTATCTTCAATATTATATCTTTAGCCATTATATATTCAGGTTTTTCTCCATTTATTGTGAAACGAATAGTTTCTGGCACTTTAAACCATATTTTTCCATTCATCAATACATATGCGATATCAGTATGACCTAATCCAACAGCTAGTGCTCCCATTGCACCGGTAGTATTGGTGTGAGAGTCGCCACCAACGTAAATCTCACCGGGTAATACTAATCCTTCTTCATGAGATAATGTATGACAAATTCCATACTGACCTAAACCATACTTGAAATGTTTTCGTATATTGTATTTCTTGCTCCAATTTGTCAATAATGTAATATTATTAGCCGATATTCGGTCAGAAGAGGGAACAAAATGATCTTCGCTTATCCATACTCGATCAGGGTCCCAAACTTTATCAAGATTTATACCCTTTTTTTCCCATTCTGAAAATACTTTAATAACACCAGGGCCAGAAACATCGTGAACCATAACTTTATCTATATTTGCAATAACAACGTCATCAGGAGTAACACTTTTTTTGTTGGATGCTCTAGCTAATATTTTTTCAGTAATAGTCATTCCCATTTAAATATACTGGATAAAATTATCTCTTCGCGAATAAAAACGTTCTAAAAAATTAATATTGTGCTCTACGATATTCAAGTGATATTGATATTTTTACAACCTATTAAGCTAAAAACTAAAAAAAAAATATTTGATCTATTTGATACTATTATATCATCAAAGTGTGAGTTTAAAGATGGCGACATACTAGTATTATCAAGTAAATTTGTTTCTATGAGTGAGGGCTCTATCCTAGATTTGCGAAATATCAGACCTAGTATTAAAGCCAGAGAGATTTCAAAAAAATACCAGATGGATCCTCATCTTGTTGAAGTAGTGATTAGAGAATCTGATGTTATTTTTGGGGGGTTACCTGGTTTCTTATTAACAATGAGAAATGGCATTCTAGCACCAAATGCAGGCATCGATAAATCAAATGTTCCTTCTAATAGTGTTATATGTCTTCCTTTAGATCCATTTTTCTCTGCAGACAATTTGCGAATGGAATTCTTAGTCAGATTGGGAA
>DASUZI010000150.1:0-2902 GCA_036376955.1 Nitrososphaeraceae archaeon | reverse complement strand
ATATATTTTCTCTATATGTTTATCGATAATAATTATCCCTAGAATTTCAGTATTTGGATTTGATGTTTATTTATATAAAAGAAACAAAAAGCAAAATAAAGCAAAATAAAACCTTTCCTATATACATTCAACACTCATAATTATGATTTATTATATACAGGATAAATATAATTAAAATTTAGTAGATGTTAAAAAAGCAAACTCATTCTGAATAATACATAAATAAAGTAATTAGAGATTAAAATAAATTATAAGCTTTTACCTTTTAAGGTAATATAATTACATTTTTCATCAAATAATTTATCATGGTATCTACTCTTTATTTGTACTCTTTGGTATGATCTGTATTTCCAAAGGAGAATTCGTAAAAACTGATATTTTTTTATCCTGTCCTATATATTCAACCATTGGATTATTTTTTAATTCTTTCAGAACTTTTTCATTAGGAACTTTAATGGCAAATCCTTTTACTACATTATTGTAGACCTGTAGTAATTCAGTTCCAGAATCTTTCAATTCAGAATTATAAAATTCAACTGGATCAATTGATTTACTTTCTTCTTTGTTATCTCCTTGAAGATATACAATGTATTGATTGGGAATATTATTATTATTTTCTAATTGATGACTATCAATACTTTGATGAGTGGAATTAGAAAAAGATTTCTTGCTAATATACTCTTCTGTATATATATTTTCTAGTAAAGGACAAACTAAAAATATTCCAAAAATAGTAATTATTACTAAAAAACTCATTCTAAAATTATACTGAAGATTCATCTTCAAAGTAATATTGTAATCAATTTATTAATACTTTTAATAATTTTATATGTATCGAATTTAAAGCAAAATAAGAAGCAAGATTTTTCCCTAATTTTCCTCTCATTTTAAAATAACAGAGTTATTTAAAAATATTATTAAAAATAACATATAAGTAGATCCCTAAATTAATTTAGTTTCTAAAATGAGAGAGATATTGATAATTTTAAATAAGAAAAGGATTTTTCTAATAATGATTCTATTCATATTGTCATACTTAGGCTATCTCTTTCTCTCCCTAAAGAGGCACGAATAGATAAAAAGGTTACTACTATATCTATAAAAAATCTATAATAATTTCAATTACAATCTATCATATTTATATTATAAGATTAATTTTCTTGGAATAACTATTAGGATTTTTAATGATGATTAATAGACATAATATAGATTAAATGTTTTTTTAGAGATTAATATCTTATCTAATGATATTATAAATATTTAATTTCCCAACCAGTTTGGATTTACACAATTTCCTGAATATTTAAATTTAACTATTAATATCTGATATTATGCCTTCTCAAACAAATGAAAGAATTAATAATTTAATCGACATGGATGATTATTTTATACGTATAGCCAATGATGTTGACTTGTTTAATGGTATAGTCAATGGAAAAATATTGGAAATACCTTCTCTTATTCTGGAAAAGGAAGATGCAATAAAATTTACTAAAATAATATATGATGAAGTCGATACAGGAATTTTTCAAGCAATTATCAAAACATCTTCCTCTCAAGATGGTATATTGGTGAATATTGGAATAACTGCTGCAGCAGAAGTAATCACTAATTCAGCGGTAGAAGGAACAAAAGATTTAGTCAAAAAAGGATTTGAAAGAATAATTGCAAAATTTAAACGAAATGGAAAGGAAATTATTGAAAACGAAAGGAAATATGGTAATTAAAATGTGCCTGAATCTTGAATCTGAAATTTATTAAATAATTTACATTATATAATTGCTTTACCATTCTGATATATATTTATTATAAACTATTCAATAGTAACTGTACATCTATCCAACAAGAGATTGTTAATCTATATGAAGGAAAACGATATATACCAATGATTTTGCATATCCAATAACGGAGTTTAATATGTCTTCTGAAAACAGTACATTTTTCAAAATATTGGTGGCAATTGATGGTTCCGAGAAATCTGTAAAAGCAGCAGAATATGCAATAGCTATAGCAAGTAATCAAAAAACAAAAGTACAACTGATTGCAGTTACAGTATTAGATCTTCTAAAACTTAATCTTTCAACCTTTATAGCAGCACCTACCTTTGGAGTAAAAGATCTTGAAGAAAAAAAGAAACAGGCTAAGGAGTGGCTTAGTAATATTGAAAAATTAATTCACCAAAAAGGTAAAAGTATCGAATTTAAATCGTACATTTTTGAGGACCCTACATTGAGAGTAAGTTCCATGATAATTAATCATGCTGAACGTGAAAAAGTCAATTTAATAGTAGTTGGAAATCGAGGTAATAAAGGTTTTAAAAGAATGTTATTGGGAAGCGTTGCTTCAGACATTATAACCTATGCTCACTGTCCAGTTTTAGTTGTAAAATAATAATTCAACTACATATTATTTAGATCGATTATTAGAAACCTATTTTAATTTAATATTACAATAATATTTCAATTAATCTTCATTTCAGGTCAAATTATTTAAAATCAAAATGAATATTTTTCCAAATTTTAATATGTCTACACTTTGTACACGCTACATGTTAAAAACAAATAAAAAATAACTATATTATAACTTACATTCCACTCTTAGCATAAAGTAATATTACAAAGTTCTTCAATTCAACAATTCAACAATTATAATAATGGTATGATATTTAGCTTCAATTATGCTACAATTAAAGATTGGCAGAAATGTAGTTAATTTTGGTCTTATAATATTGGATATGCAAAATGGTTTTGTAAGTAATGGAGGTTAGTATGATAAATTAGTTAATAAATAGAAAATGAATGATTTTTAAATTTATTCTATCGTTTTATATATTTTCTCGATCTAATTATTGTGTTTCTTCTGCAGCCATTCCTATTGCTTCTTCTGCCAATTGAAGTTGATT
>DASUZI010000149.1:0-2176 GCA_036376955.1 Nitrososphaeraceae archaeon | reverse complement strand
ATTAACAGAGCCTAGTTTTTCAATACTTTTGGTAATTTTTTTCATTTTACACTAGCCTAATATTTATAATACAAAATATTATTTGGTAAATGTTGCTTTTAATATAGCCACATCTCCATCTTTAAATTCTAGAGGTTTATCTCCACTATTGTATAATGCTAGCCCATTGATATTTGATAAAGTGGTATCTTCTCTAGTAACTGGATCTTTTCCTTTCATCTTGCCATCCAATTCAAGTGTAAATACTCCTCGATTTGTATCAATACTTTGGACTTTGTTTGTACTTATTAACACTCCTTCTGGATTATTGATGCCATTAGTATAATCAATATACATTAATCCAAGTTTTAAAATAGGAGTTATTGGTGTATACAAAGTCAATTTTCCATTAGATAGTTGGCAAGGATTAAAATCTCCGAGCAATGTAATTCCTTTTGGTTTGATTATTATTCCTTCCAATTTTAATAACTCTTTGATTGGGGTTTGACAGGTGAAATCATCTGTTACAATCACGTTGATTTCTTGTTGTTGATTACTCTTGCTACTACTAACTTTATCATCTATACTAGCAGCGATCTCATTTTCATTATTTTCATCTTCATACTCCTGTGGAGCATATGCAAGTTGAATTGCATTGTTTAATGAAATATTGAAATTATTATTGAAGAGATTTGTATCTGTATGAAATAATAGTGGCAACAGTCCTACTATGAGAATTATGCTAATATTTGACAAGTTACTTCTACTAATATACTTCAACTTTTTCAACATCATTATTTCACAATTATATGGTAACTTGAAAATAAAGAGATTTTGATGGAATATTTCATAGAATCATTGTTGATTTATTATATAGTAGATTTATAAATTTAAGTTATAACAAGTCTACTTCATTTAATTAATATTTAATAAGAAAAAATTAAATAAATTCACTCTATTTGATTTTATTGGTATCAGTAATCTAAGAGTTGGAAGGACTAATTATTGGTAGCCATAAAAGATGCCTACCAACTCTATTTTTTGGTGTAAAGGTCTGAGGCTGTATGCAAACTATTTGTCAAATGGGCTATAGTTCTGCTACTACTATATTACAATATAAAGAACATAATTAAATTCAATTATAACAAATATGAAAGGCATACACATTATTATAGCTTGAGAAAGACTAATTTCCCAAATTATATGCAATTTCTGCATAAATGCAAATATCGCATAATTATCCTAAATTTCATACAATTGTTTCCATATAAGAATTCTGAAATATTTAACGCAGTATATATATAGACATATATTATTATAACATAATATGAAAGTATTAGCAGTATTACTATTTGCTATATCGAGCTTGAGCTTTATAGTTATAGCTCCTCTGTCCATTGGAAGCTCATCTGCACTAAAGGATAAAGACGGCATATATGGAATAGTAACAATAGATAATGTAAAAGGGAAAAGTCTAGAAGTTACAGCATATATATATGATGAAGATAAGAGTAAAAGAATCAAAGGTAGCCCTGAACCTATTGATGAAACTGCTACACAAGTAAAACACACATTTAAATTCAATAATAACGATTTGCCCAATGATGTAGGACCTGGAACACAATGGATTGCTTGTATAGAATTCAAAAATGGAAAAGGTGAACCATCATGTTTTACAGATACCTTCAACTCTGACTCACAACCAGATAGGATAACACTGGATGCAGATTATATAAGAGATTAACCTTTATTTTTTTAACCTATTAGACCAATCAAAGTTATAATTTCCAAAATACATACTTTCTCAATATATGTTACGTTTTTTTATTAAGTCGATATGTTTCGATTTACTTGCTTGTTATTTGTGTTTAACTTTAGTTCCTCTCAAGCAATATTACAAAATAGAATTTATTATTTCTTTTGTAATTTTATTATTTATTTGAATTTGTCTCATTTATTTGAATTTGTCTCATTTAATTGTATTATTACTTTTTACAAGAGAGACATCCTTTCTTAAATTTATCAAATAATTCTTTTAGATTTTAGAGAATCTTTATTCGTTTACTATTTTCTAAAGTTAAAGAGAAAAAAAATTTATTTTTTATTTAAAGAAATCGATTTTATCCTAGTTAATAATCGTGTTTTTTTTATTTCTATTGATACAATTTTTGTCTCTGTTAAGTTTAGCAGTTAAAGC
>DASUZI010000148.1:0-8147 GCA_036376955.1 Nitrososphaeraceae archaeon | reverse complement strand
ATTTGGAATTATCGAAGCATTTGGTTCTCTGAGACAATGTGATTTAATAGTTGTTCAAGGTACTGTTACTAGAAAAATGGCTCCTAGATTAAGAATGGTCTACGATCAAATGGCAGATCCTAAATATGTTATTGCAATGGGAGCATGCTCTATTACTGGAGGTCTGTATATTGATTCCTATAATGTTTTGCCAGGAGTAGATGGTATTATTCCTGTAGATGTATATGTGCCAGGATGTCCACCAAGACCAGAGACACTTATCCAAGGTTGTATGTTATTGCAAGAGAAAATAAAAAGGACGAAAATAAAATGACAAGCAGTATCAAACTTTTTAAAAATTTTTAAGTATTTGAAATATCGTCAAGTTAGTTTTAGGCATAACAGAAGTAATTTATAACATAGCAAGAAAATATAATATTTCTGAAAATGAAATTATTAGTTAATAAAATTTAATTATAGTTATAAACAAAAAAATAAAATATTCTTTTAATAAATTATTTTTATACCTAGTAGGTATGTAATTGATGTTTCCCAAATCTATTAAAATTAGGAATAAATATATTATACTTCGTGAGTTGCTATTCCCTTTGAAAATAAATAACAAAATTGGGAATCAATTACGAACACGTAGGTATGATTAACAATTGCTTTAAAATAATTATTAAGAGTAAGAGATTTACAGAAACATATTATATATTCTTTTTCACTACCTCAGATTTATCAATATATTGTTTAAAAAAAATAATTCAATAATAATAAAGGTATCAAAACTTGATATACGTATGATATATACAAATACATAAGATTTTTAATTTGAATTTAGCAATTCAAACATTATTGTTTTATATATATCATAAAAATTAAGAGCTTGTCAATCTTAACTACCAACCATATTGTCGAGTATATAAAAAATTAAAAATTGTTGATAATCGTAAGAGAGACATTGTCTCATTATAAAAATAAAATCGTTGCCTTTATCCTATCTTATCAAAATCTTCAGAATGTCTTGCTAGTGCACGTATTTTTCTATCGATCTCTTCTTTTACCATGGAATCAGCTTCATCCATTCTATTGTGAATAAAAGGAAAATTCAAAGGAGAAATACCAATATTATTAAGTATGTCTTGTTGTTGTTGTATTATTTTATTGGAGATAGATTGAGGGGCAAAACCCAGATTTATTGAGTTTGTTGAAATATCTCTGATGTCCGGAATTCTTCTATAAAAAATCATCACTACAATAAAGATGGAGTCCTATTTAAATTATAAGGCTTTAGTTCAACTGTGCATGCAAATATCTAAAGAAAGAATGAAATATTTTTCATTATAACGTCCCTACAATATCTATACTATATGCAAATTAAGGTAATTGACGATAATTTAACAATAATTTTTTTGATATAGTTCGAAATAGATTATACGAGTCAGGACAAGCAGTCATTATGGATGAGGACCTACTTCAAAGGAAATCCACTATATATCATTAAATTGCATCTTTTTTTTATGAAAAAAGAGATAGAATTCCAATTTTTAGAAATTGACCAATTAGACTAGAAAGAAAATGTTAAAAGACAGATAACAAAAATTCGCAATAAAGAAAATAGAGCGAACTAAGAATGGCGACATAGAACTTAGAAACTGCAGTTATTTTCTGTTATTTGATATTTGTTAATAAATATGTTACCAATATAACCGTACAGAATGTGCAAAAAGAGATGATGTAAAATGTATCATTGAATGAATAATTTAAAAATTTTAATTGATATGTATTTACAGATAAAATTGTTAATACATCATTAGTTTAGAGAAACTATGTATATTTCAATGATTAATAAAAAAATTGATAATGAAGCAATCCTATCCCCATTTCATTTATTTATTTAAATGATGAGAAAAAATATTATAGAAGATAATATGTTTAATGTTATATAGTATAATCTACAACAGCCAGTATGGATTCAAAACTTTCTTCCATAGTAATTACATCTATTCTTGCATTTGCAATAATTGCAAGTGTACCAGCTGTATTCGAAAATGTATTAGCACAACAAGACGGTAGTGGTCAATTTGGCGGAGACGCAGGTATGGACCAATCCGGCACAGGTATGGACCAATCCGGCACAGGTATGGACCAAACTGCAGGAAATAATACAGGATTTGCCCAAGGCCAACCAGGTACTACATCAGACCAAACTAGCACAGATGGAAGCAGCGATAGTAGCAGCGATAGTAGCAGTGATAGTAGCAGCAAAGATAACGGCGATGAAAGTGAAGATAACGGCGATGAAAGTGAAGATAACGAAGACGAGGATAAAGAAGATAATTGAGATAAAGACAACCAATATCTCTTGTTTGTATAGAATTTAACATTCTACATAATTTTTTTTATAATCTATCTTAGATACCATTTAGCATATTTTTATTCTTAACTTTATTATTTATAAAGTAAAAATTTTTAAAATTTTATCTTTTTTCCTTTAAGATACCACAATCTCCTATTTCCTCTATGTTTGAAAGTTTTCACTCAATTATTGATTGAGTGGTCAAACCTTATAAAAAATAATATTAATGCATGCATAATGAATGCACTATCTAAACTAAATCTCAAATTAAGATTCGTATGATAAAAATTTTACAATATATTATCGCATTCCTTTAATTCTATTAATGATAAATATATGCAATAAAAAGACTCAATTTTTCAAATGTTTTCGAATTTTAGTGTGAATTTTATAATAAATAAAGAAAATAATTTAATATTAATTATTTAAATAATTGTTTTAACAAATTTGTACATGAGTGAAGATCTGAAAGACTCCTCATTGGGATTGGTTGTAAAAGGATATGATATTATACCGAACAAACCCCTTTTATATAGGATTGGGCTCTATTCTGCAGACGTAGTTGAATCTATTTTAAATGCTAATCCAGAAATAGTAGAATTGTGGTTCCAAAAACTACAAGAGGAATATTCTACCCTGAAGAAACATTGCGATCTAGATCAAGATCCTTCAGCATGCTTTAATCTAGGATTTTATGAAGAATTCGAAAAAAACCTGGCAAATTATGAAAATGGAGGTTCTATAAAAATAGCGGTTACAAAAAAAAAATATATCTGGATTAGGAAATAACCTAATAGATTTAGTCGAAGAGGAAAAATTAAATTCTTATTGTAAAATAACTACTTTTTTATCCTTATTTGACAGATCGAGAAATGGCTTGATTGAAGACCTTTATCAAAATGTATCAAAACATTATTAATGCTTACAAATTAAGAGTTAATTAAATAAATTATAAATAATTTAAGCATTATATTTTTCTATTAGATTTTCTTTATTGATTTTAGTTATAATATATTGCAGAAATAATAATAGAAAGACGATAAAGAAGTTAAAAGATGAAAAAAAACAATACCTTGATTCATGGCAAAAAATCTGAGCACCTTTCAATCCATGGCGATGACCAGGATGAAATTAATTCCTTAAATAAAGAAATCCAAACTGTGATATTATCATCATCTTCTAGTATCAACGAGTTACAAGGATCTCAACCTATGGAACCTAATGCTTTGACGATGAGAAAAATAACTACCGATACTGATAGTTCTCAAAGAGAAAAAGGCACTAAGGTGGGAGATGGTGCATATATTGCATCAGAAGATCGATGAGGATAAATCCAAATAGGTATGTATAGTCAAGGTTATTATATAAAGGTGATTTACCAATCGTGTTTCAACTCAAAATGAATTTATCTTCAAATCATGTTAAATACTACAAGAGGTTTGTATTAAATATATATTCTCTATAAGGGACACTTTTTCCTAAAAAATGCTCGATGTAATTTGAACGGCATCTAACTTTTACAAAAAAAATTATAATATTTAACATCGATAGGTTCTATTATACAACCTCTGTATTATTATCATTTTAAAACATTCTCTTGGTAGAGTGAATAATCAGAGAATAATATTGATCTACATACTTGTAATAATTTTAAATTCTAAATCTTCTCTATCAATAGACATATAAATAATATACTAAAAGAATCAAACATGATTCGGTGCCTTAATAATGATTATCCATACTAAAGTAGGCTCAATAACTAGTATATGAATTAGAATTCTTTAAAAAACGAATACAAACTTCTACTTCATTCTAAAAATAGTAAAAAATTTCAGCTAGAAAAACATATTGAAGATCTATGAAAATTTACTATATTAAAAATAGATTTAAATGATTATATTACATTATGTCATAACTCTTTAATAACTTAACAACAGTCAATTATTAATTTAAATGATTAAAAATTCAATAATTATTATTGGTACATTCTTATTAATTAGTATTTTAATCCTCGGAGCACCATCTCAAATTAAGGCATATCCATTTGGGGACAATTCTAAACTTTCTATAGAATCTATTAATCAACTCCTAGATTTACAAGTTGATAGGGATAAAGGTGATAGCAGTAGCGATAAAGGTGATAGCAGTAGCGATAAAGCTAATGTCGGCTCAAATGAGGGCAGCACAGACAATATCGAAAATAGTACTCCGGACTTCAGTAATCCCCGCCTAGAAGAGGATAATGGAAACAACAAGGATGAAAACAAAGAAAATAGTAATGCCGATTCTCTAGATTTCGTGAGTGAAGGAGAAAACACAAATGATAAAACACCAACTTTTTTGAAAGAACCGTCAGGGGCTTCTGATATGTTAGACACTGATCCAACAGAAGATAACCCACCACAAACAGGAGAAGATAACCCACCACAAACAGGAGAAGACACTACAGATCAGTCAAAGGATAAAAACGATATAAAAAAGAAAATTAATGGTGAATTTGAAAAAATTACTAAAATTATCAGTAAAAGTAAAAATAAAGTAATTGTAAAAGATGATGATGATAATGAAAAAGAGATCATAATAGTAGGAGATCCCACTTGTCCTACCCAATCAGAAAACGTTGCGTTAAGCGGAATAATAAATCCTCAAGGTATAAGGCTATTAGCAAACTTTTATCCATGTACCGTAGAAAATGGTGGAATAACTATGAATATACCCGATTCTCCAAATTTAAAACTAGCTTTAATTTACATCGACAATAACAATGACAATCATGCTGGAACATTGATCACCCCAAATAAAATCCAAAGTATCGAAAACAATCAAGGATTATTCTCAATTGAATTAGATAAAAAAATGGAAGGAATTGACCCAATTACTGGAGAAACAACTACATTAGATAAAATTAATGGCCTTGCACTGTACAATAATGGCAATGAGCCTCTAGAATTTAAAGTCGGTAGTAGTGCTGCATTAACAACAACATTCACCAAATAACTCCAAATTTAAATAGGGATATATTATTTGTTAAACATTTATCAATTGAACCGCATACCTTCAATTAAGCATCTCTACCTTTTTGATATAATGACCTCAAAAAGCTTAGTTTTACCTTGATTGAAAAATTCTACTGATACAAATTTTTTTATTAAATTTTAGAATCTAAATGAATTTATTAACAAAAAATTTTAATCATTTTAGAAAAAAATTATGAAAATATATTATGATTTGGAGGCAACATCTGAAGTAGAAATAGATGAAAATAATAATTCCAGTATAGAAACACACGCTGGATATACAAGTTTTATCTTATACCATAGACTTAGTTATTGTTGTGATGATTTAGAAGATACATTTTTAATTGATTTAGAAGACCCTGAATATTTTGAATACGATGATGTAGAAGTTATGAAAGAACCTAATGTTGTTTTTATTATTGTAAATAGTATAGGACATACAAAATTAGGCGATGACAAGAAAGGTTTTAGGTTTTGTCCCTTTTGCGGTGACAAATTTGACCTACAAAGAATTCATGGGGATGAAATTAAAAATTAAAGTTAAACTGGAAATTCCTCAATAATATATTGCTCGATATTTACCCTTCACCATCATTATTTTGTAACTCTTGATTTTTCAATTCAAGAATATCTTACATCTAAAATTACTTGAAATTATTAAAGTTTTTTAGATTTATTTGATTCACTATCTATTCTCAATATCTTCTCTATTTCGTTTATCATCATCAGATCACAAATTACATATATTATTTTACAGACCAAGTTTAAATTATACAATCTTCAATTTCTATAATACAGTTTTTTTAAATTACTCAAATAGTAAGATTTAAATGTAAATCTTTAAGGTGTGACAAATAAATGTAAGAAAATCTAATTCAATGGTGCACAAAACATTCTTAAGAATACAATATGTTCTTTTTTTTCCTAAGTGAATAAGAGTTATTCGAACAAATTTAATTAATAAAGATCTTAATTTTGTTAAAAAAAACTGAGTCATTGAATTAAGGACAAAAAACCACATTAAAAACCTAATTTTATACTAGAATGTTAATAATTTTCTGAAAAAATTTAAAATTAATCAGTATATTTAATTTCTATGTCTTTATGAGGGGAAACATTCATTATTTCTTGAGCCAGATTAAGAATTTTTTCATTTCTTTCCTCAAGAGATATTTCAAAGATAGTTTTTGCTGAAGGGTAATAACTTATTTTAGTGTTGAGATCTCCTTCTCCATCTTCCTTATTGAAAACATATTTTTCGCCCTTCTTAGTTATTGGATTCCAACTTCGTAATAATATTCCTTGTTTTTCTAAATTTTCGTTACTCAGTTTATCAAATACCTTTGTATGCATAAAAAGCTGAAAAAATGTATTGTTGGTATTATAAAGGTACTGTAATGTATAATTCTCAAAATTTATTTTTGATTTTATTTCTTTTTTTTCTATTTCATTAGATAGTTTTTTTTCATTTTCTAATTTCGAATGAAACATTATTTTATATTAATCTCCTTATTTGATAGGCATTGTCACTTATTAGCATTTCTATTTATGAATGTTGGAAGATGATAAAAGCTTTTTAACTTTTTTGGGTGGTTATATTGAAAAATATTCATGTTTTGATAAATTTTTTATAAAAATTAACCACCTTCGGTATTCTATTATTTGAAATCTTTACTCTAATTTACAAAAAAAATACTGACAAAATAATAATGAAAAAATTATTGTATTAAGAACTACCTTAATTGTATTTTACTTTGGTTTGTAACAATTCGCCCATTTCATTATGCATTTTAAGTAAGTTTAATCCTTTTTCAGTCGTTTTGTATTTTTGATTACCTTCTAAATATTCTAAAAGAGCGTTCTCGATCAAAACAGAGAGATATTCTCTCAATTGTGCATAACTTAGAAAAGCTTTGTACATAATTTTTGTCTTGGTTGCTCCACCATTCGCCGCCTCTAGTATCATTGATACTATTTCTGTTCTACTTCTGTATTTCATATTCTTTAAATTATTAATTTGTTTATTTTAATATAGTGTCACAATAGCAGGTAAAAAAGTTATAGAAAAAGGATAAATTTATCTAACCTGTCATAAAAATATTTTTTTTTTGATGAACCTTACATCTATCATGAAGACATTATATCTACTTACTCATTTCAATTTCGGCTATTTACCACTTTAGAAAAGAGTCATCTTAGTAATTTTCTGTTATAAAATTCTCTTATTTTTTACTTTAATGTGTTTAGATACCTATAAAAATTAGATTTTATTATTTTTTAAAGTGAACACTCGAACGAATTTAGGATTGACAGCTATAGTCATTGTATTGGGATTAAGTTTACTTCCTATTTATGGACAGAATATGATGAACACCACTACAAATACTGCAAATACCATAGAAAATACTGCTAATGAAAATACAAATTTTGGATCAGATTCTTCAACGCAAGGAACAAATAAAATAGGAGAAATAGATTCGACTGAACTTCTGAACCAAGTAGGAGAAGCTGCAAAAAAAATAGCAATAGGAGGAGCTAATGTTTTATCTAATATTAGTGGAGAGATTAAAAAGGGCCTTCAATAAGTAGGAAGGAGAAATAATCAAATAGGTTTTTTTAAAGTACTTTCAGTTATTTGTATTCAAACAGATGTTAATACTTAAAAAGCCCGTTTGATTTTGGTAAAATATTAACTGGTTATTGGAGTTTGCCTAAATTTTATATTATATTACCTCTTAAATGTAGTAAATGTAAGAAAATAACACAAAGTCTATTATGATCTCTAAAGA
>DASUZI010000147.1:0-6471 GCA_036376955.1 Nitrososphaeraceae archaeon | reverse complement strand
GTATCAAGTAAAGAAATAAATGAACAAGTTGAGAATTTGCAAACTAAATACCGACAAGATTTTAGTGAAGAAATAAGAGAACATCCAGCCTACAAAGTAATAAGTGAAGTTTTAGGGGAACCTAACGTAAAAGAAATGTATAGAGACTATCTTGAAGCATTATATCATGGAAATAAAGAGGATGCAGATAGATCGTTTGAGAGATTCAAGAGCTATGTTGAAACAAGAGCAGAAACTAACTTCAGACAAGAATATCCTTTAGAACCTTTTGCAGATAATTTAGGTGAATTGGTTTTTGGAAAACAATAAAAAACTAAAAAACCAAAATATTCTTAGTAATTACATTTTCTAATATCTTGGTTAAGGTCCTAATGGAATAAGTTGTTGGTATTAATATTTGGATTTAATGTATTATTATTTTTCATTGGTTTCAATCGTTCTCTATCATTTTGAATTTCTGTACGATATGATTGTAAATGATATACATCTGTTTCCTTTTTCAAGACACGTGAAATATTTCTTGTATCAATATTATTTTCCTTAATAAAGTACCAATAGCTAAAAGTTCTGGTATCTGATCTTGAAAAACCTGATAGGATGCATAGCACCCGTACATTTTTTCTAATCTTAAAAATTGGGACCATAATCTCAACGCTCTTTTAGAGGGAATCGCTAATACAATTGCAACCTTAGTAAATTTCTTACCATCACTAAATAGCTTAAAAGCTTGAGTACTTGAGTCGTTTTTTTATTTGACCATTTTGATTATTTTCTTCTCTTTAGTTTGTAATTCTTTCTTTCTTTTAGATACTTTGATGGTATTTGATATAGAGGTAGATGACTTACGGAGTTCTTTGGCAACCTCTTTTATTGTCTTACCTGCTGTTAATCTAATGCTATTACTCTTCTCTTTTTTGTATTTATTTAAAAAAAAGATTGAGACATTTTCTTTAATATCTACCAAAAAAGCAATTTTTAAATACTATCATCTTTGTTATCATTTGTTATTTTATGTTATCAATTGGTTATTACTGTTATTTTCTAGATTAATCATTCGCCAATAATTTTACAAATGTGCAGTACACATAAAATTTATTTTACAACTAATTCTATCAGGACAAGCCTTGAATAGGAGAATATAGAATATGTATTCTATAGCCTGAATTTTATAATAAATAATTAAGAACTTGGAATGATAGTTTGGATTTTTTGTAAATATGGAAGTTGATTTGGATTTAACTTTCTTTTATTAAAGGAATATTTTTATTCTCTTTTCTTTATCATCTATAAAATACTTTGTTCCTAATAATGAACATCTTTTAGCCATTCTATTTATTATTAGATCTGTATCATTATCATCTACTGAAATAGTGTTAACCATAAAATTAGTTATTTTTGTAGGAATAAGTTCAATCATACTGTTTTGTAACAATATATTACCATTATTGTTATCATTATTTGATAATTTAGAATTGCTATCCATGAAAAAATGCAATAGAAAAATAAAAGACAAGTCATTTCTATACTCGGGATCTATAGCATAGTCATCTATAAAATCTCCACAATCATATAGGATTATTTTATTATTATTGTGTTTATAAAGCTCGATTCCTTGTGGCATATGGTTGCTATGTCCCCAGTAAATATCAGCACCCAAATCTATTATTTTATGTGCAAAATTTATATATTTCATAGAAGGTGTTTCTCTGAAATGTGGTCCTACATGAGAAGAAACAATAACTAGATCGGATTGTTTTTTAGCTTTTTCAATATGATTTTTAAGCCTATAATAATATTTATCTGGCTCTAATGTTATTGGAATATAGTTTATACCAGCAAAGTCATCTTTCGCCTCCCATCCTGGCTCATTATCAGTTAAAGAAATTAATCCAATTCTAAGAGTATTTTTGAGATTATCATCATCATCTTCATTGACTTCTTTTTTGTCAACATTATGATGATAGCTATGATTATTACTTGTATTTAGTTTTAATTTTTTTTCTATAATAGCTGGTTTGATAGCTTCTTTCAAATTTCTGCCTGCACCAGAATGAGAAATATTATTCTTGTCTAATACATCCAGTGTATCACGTAATGCTTCAACATCGTAATCTAGTATGTGATTATTAGCTAGTGATACATAGTCAATGGAGGCAGAATTCAAAACTTGAATAGCATCGAGATTGGCTCTAAAATGAAAGACTTTGAAAGTTTTATTCCATTCTTTTCCCTTTGAAGATACTGCACATTCTAAATTTATAAGAGAAAAATCGGCTCTCTTTATAATATCTATTGTATTTCCCCACACATAAGTAAATTCAGCATTTGCCAGAACTTTGTTTACAAGTCTACCAAGCATAACATCACCGGCAAAAAGAATTTGCATAAGAGATATTAAGTTATTATAAATAAAAAATTTTCAAATTCAAGTTATTTTGTAAATCATCCTTTTTACAATACTCCCTAAAATTGTTTTTATATTATTACATTTGTATATTGGTAATGGCTGAAAATTTATTTAACAAGGTTAATGAATCTATAAGAGATGTTCAAAATGATAAAATTAAATCTATAGTTCTAAGACTATTTGCACTGATTGGATTTATTATTTTTATTTATTCCATAGTTATTGGCATCGTAGGAGAGCCATTAGCACCAGTAGTAAATGCTGTTTTTGCAGCTGTGATTATTGGGTCTTTTACTTTGGTAGGAATAATTATTGGTAAGAAATTATAAAATGAATATTATTTCTATCTTTGGAAGTATAAGGTAATTGCAATTTCATAATCCCCATTTAAAAAAGAAATCTATATCCTTATGATTCTACCGAATCCAAGATTAAGTTATTATCAAGAGTAATAAAATAATCAATATTATAGAGAAATGAACTTTATTCAACTCGCTAACAATTTTCAGTATTATTTTATTAATAAAAAATTAGCAACTGGAAATTACTATAACTACGAACTAATCTAATTTAATAATACGATGTTAGCAGCTGTACTTGCCAATTTTAATTATATTGTAATTGTTTTACAATGCTATGTTCATGTTAGTAAGGACGACTACAATATGCAGTCTTCTTCTAATGAGATTCTTAGCGATGTTAATAGCACTTTATACTAACTTGAACATTTTTTCTGGTTTAATGGCTCAAGTAGACGATACCTACGGAGATAGTTATAGTAAATATCCTACAAAAGACAAGAAAGTTGCTTGTCAAACTGGTCAATTTGAAGGTTTTTTGTTGAATCAGTCAAATTCTGTAAATTAACAATAGCACAAGGCCCCCCAGGACAGAACGCTACACAGGTAACAGTCAACAACATCAGAGGAGTAGTAACCAATCAAACATTACAATGTATATTGAATACAAGTGTTGACCCAGCATCAATTGATTGTGCATTACCACCGAAATCGATAACAACAACTACTTTGAGTGTGAGTTTAACTATTAAATGAACTCCAGATGAATACTAATCCCACAAGTGCCCAGGCATGTAATAGAATTGCAACAGAAATACTTCCTAATATGTATAATATTGAGATGATAGGTAACAATCCAAATCCTAATCGTTTCAATGGTTCAACTGTTCCTGTAATGGTTACATTGGGTCCAAATAGTTTTCTTGTAGATGTAACAGTCATTGAAACCATAATAGACAAAATTCAGAGTGCCTTAAAGGTAAATATATTCGGTCCAACTGAACATTTTATAGGATATTGTCCTACTGGTGAAATTTTTGCAGGAGAATCACTGACTTGTAACATAGGAGCGACTTAGTTGCTAGCAACTAGCCATTGCAAATTTTTTATTAGACCTAATTTAGATACCGAGATATCAATAAAATAACCATTTTCTTGAGTAAATTACTTCATTTCCTCTAACTATACTCAAATCTTATTAGAAGGATATAATTAGCATGTACATTAGTTTTAATTGATTTTGGGAAGTGAAATTTTGTTAACATTGTGGAATAAAGATTTCAAATTTTTCTGAATATTCAAAAATAATAAGTTTCTAATAATAATAGCTAAATACATGGTAGTAGTATTTCTACCTTTGACTCCTCTTTTAGTACCGCTATCGGTATTACTTCGATCTCATTAACTGAATTTGCAGAAAATATTATTTTCAAAAATCAAGAAATAAGGTGGTGTTGTTTTCGTATTATTAATAATAATTTCTATGTCGTTTGCTATCTCAGGTTGACCTAATTTAGCTGATACCTGATAAGCAGCTATGAATGGTTTCAAGATGATGATCAAAGTGCAACTCCGTTAGCCACAAATGGAATAGATGCAGTGAAGAATAGTGTTCAAATTCAATAATCTGGAATAATAGATGATCATTTGGGGATATAACCAGTTTTTGTCCTCTTTGGTAATTTGTTAATGAAAGGAAAAAGTCATCTGTTATTATCAGTAGTTTGGATTTATATTTTGTTTTATCTTTTTCCGATTCTTTTATCAAAAAAAGGTGCCAATTGATGTATTGTAAGAACTCTTCTGACTAGCACATTATTTAATGCCCCTATCTAATATCTTATATTTTTTAACAGCTATTTCTGTTATATTGTATAAGTCAAATTTGTTAATAGTTACTAATACATATACTATTGGAGATTCCAGACATTATGACGCGTTGGTAGTATACCTTTTACAATAGTATTACAACAAAATATGAATGAGATTAATTCTCCGGAAACTTTTTAATCCCCTTGATAGAATTACAATAACTCTTGACAACATCACGATAAAATTTTTGTGTTATTTCTATTGATTTAAGAAATGTGTCCATATTTTTATCCATAATATTGTTTATTATACCTGTGGTATTGTTTTGATTATTCATTCGATTTTGGTTTATTTCACTACAGGTGTTAGAATACTCTTCCATAGTCTTGGGATTATTAAAACTATCGTCAATTATTTTATCTAATTGTTTAGAATATATTGAATGATATGTATTGATGATACTATTTTGTTCTTCCATAAAATTGCACTTTATTTCTTTCATAGTCTTCTTGATTGTTTGTTGATAATTAACCAAATCATCAAAATTGCTATTTTTGGCAATTAAATTATAGAAGTATTGAAATGAGTATGCATTTTCTATATCGATTGTAGCATTGTGAAAAATGCCAATTTTGTTCTTTGAATTTTGTGCTGATTCTTCCTTAACGACATAGTTGGGATGAGGACATACGACAGTAATATCTTTGTTATTTATTTTCCAGTCTGACTGAACTTCTTGCCACCATTTTTCTAAATCTATACATTCTCTAAAATTTCTATTTTCATATAAAGTACAAGCTACATCACCTACGATTAATATTTTATCTTTTTTTCCTTCAGAAATACGCCTATACAATAAATATTCTAATTCTGATTTCAACTTTTCAAATAATTTGAAATCTCCTTTTAATGCAGATTCAAAATAAGGTTTAGAATTGATAAATTTTAGATTCTCATTTTGGATATTGGATTTGTAATTAAAAATTCTAGAAGATAAACTATCTATTCCAGATATAATTTTAGAATTATCTATATCTAAAGATGCATATATACATAAACAGCCATTTCTTAAGCCTTCATTAATAATATCTATGATAAAATTATTACACTTATTCCTATCTTCGTATAATAACATGATGTGTTCATTGGATAAATGATGATTAGTATTAGTATTAGTATTACCAAAATAGCGCATTACACGTTCTAATATATCTAATATCTATTAATATATATAAAAACTATTAATAGTATTATAAGCTAAACTATATTTTTGAGTATTTATTTTAAACTCATAGAGTTTGGTAGTTATACCATTACAATTAATAAAAATCTAATTAAATTAAAATTTCTATACCATTCCACCGAAATGCAGTTTCTCCCTAACATCTAAAAGGCTACCAAACCTGCTTTGGGTAGAATCCAAGTTACCTAGCTCCTAAATAGTTTGTTTGTGTTAA
Organism: Nitrososphaeraceae archaeon; assembly: GCA_036376955.1. Lineage (GTDB taxonomy): Archaea > Thermoproteota > Nitrososphaeria > Nitrososphaerales > Nitrososphaeraceae > TH1177. The sequence goes on along the minus strand of DASUZI010000147.1, from coordinate 496 downwards.
TTATTGGCAATATATGGCTAAGCAACAAATATTAAATCAAGAAACACCTGTTTCTCAAGTATTAAATAGATATAAAAATGAATTAACAAAGAACTTAGAACAACAAATCCCCGTTCCCAATTTTAGCCTTAGTAGTGAAGAGTCAAAACAAGAAACATCCATTTCTCAGATAATACGGACTTATGGAAAACATTTCAAGCAAGTTAGGAAGCGATATACCGATGGACTTGGAGGAAGATGTGTAATGGGTCTCATCATGTCTTATTATGGTTGGGATGGCAAATGTATCACTAATGCTGAAAGAAAATTATATGCTGCATTAGTCGCATTGCGACGCGCCGGAATAAACAAAGAATTATTGATTGAGTTGAATGATTCTGGTGCGTCATTCAACGATATAGCTGATTACTTGGACAAAAATTTGGGATTGACAAGTAGCAAAAAGTAATCGTCGAACTTATCAAATGGCGGACTTGAATTAGATTGAATTTCGATA
>DASUZI010000146.1:0-4238 GCA_036376955.1 Nitrososphaeraceae archaeon | reverse complement strand
CATCAAATAATTTTGTTCTATGACCAATAGATAACATGATTGATAAAGAACTTTTGTTAATAACATCAATCAAATAATTTGAAAAGTCATTATCCATATTATAATCAATACTGTTCTGAAACTTTTATATTTTTCGAAAATCTTATGTGTTTTAATCTATTTAACAAATTAGATATATCATTAAAATCAATATTTAATAATATAAGTCATATTTCTAGATTAAATCCTGAAATAACATATTGAGTATGTGGGGCTTGACAACTATTAGTAATTCTACTGGTTTAATACACTTACTCTAATTCCTACCAGGTTCAAATATTGCATGTCCTATTGTCATATTACTAAAGTTTACAATCTCAACTTTTCCTTTTTCCAATTCACTAGTACCACCAGGTGAAGAATCAAGGCTTTTACCTAGCATTTTAATTCTATTTAAATTTAAAGCCATAACCTTCTAAGGAATATATCATAACAATAGAAGGCTATGACGTGAATATTTCTTTGGTGTAAAAGGTCTTAATACCTAGAAACTATATTATTTATTACTTTTGAAACTTTTCTTTTAGAGTTTTAAATAATATTAAGCTATTATTGCCATAGCTTCCTCTTTTTCTATTGAAATTTCAAATAATCTAGAAGAAGGCTTTGGTGATGGATTCGATATGAGACAATCTTTTAAATGCTTGATTGTTTAGATTATATTCTTAATATTATTATACTATTTAATGATTGGAGCCAATTTATTTAATTAATTAATTTTATTGCCATAGCCTGAACTTTATTGAAGGCTAAGATTTGCTGTGAACACAAGAGATTCCAGACTATGACAATTATCCTATTTTGTCTGTTGCAGGACAAGATAGAATGCATGGCAAACTTCATAACAAGCAAATAATATTTATTAGTTTTACAAATTCTCATTATATGTTATGAATTTGAAGTATTAATTAATTAATTAATTAAAAAAAATAAATGTTATAGTTACTAATTATATATGACTAACTATAACTATATCGTTAGAGTAATAGATTAATTAATTGTGCTAGCCTGAATTTGGTAGAAGATTAAGGTATTATCTAGACTATGACGTATTATGACATTACTTCATGTTTTTCCAAATGGTTTTAAATTTGGATTATAATATAATCACTAATAATTATATTTATTAATTCTTGAAATTCTCATTCTATATTTTAAATATTAAATTTATAATATCACGACAGCATTTTTGCGTTAGGAAAGAAAAATAGGTTCACAACTTCTATGAAGATAATATAACAAAATCGCCAACACATTCCAAGTTCTGGAAGGCATACCCATAAGGATACCACAATGACAACCAGTTTTTATTTCATCCAATCTGCATACAAGTATTGGTAACTAGTTTCGTATTATTTCCCTTCTTATATTCAAAGTAAGTAATTAATTATTTTTTATGTAGACTCGAATTTCTCTATATCTGGTCGTTGAGGTTTATAGGTAATTACCAAAGTATCATTGACATTATAGGGACAATTTTCTATGGTTCTTGGTATCTCATCTGATGCCTCTACTACACAATTTCCTTGTTGTTTAATTTTTACTTGTGCTTCCTCAGTAATACTTTTGCTAAATATATTAGTGGCCGATGAGCCCATAATTGCCAATACTAAAACCACTCCTGCAATAATGAATATGATTGCTAACTTACTGAACGAAATATCGTCAAAACTCATTACAATTTAAGGTGAATAATTAATATCTTAATATATTTAATTATAAAATCAAAAGTATAGTATTTAATAATATTAATATCCTTATTTAAGGAAGCTTGAATTAATTGCCTTCATTAAGAGTTGTTCCATTACATAGATAGGAGTCCAAACTTTAATTCAGGACATTCCTTTAGAAGAGAGTGAATATTATGAAAAAACATGAAAAGAAATGAAAAATAAATTATTGTGTTACTTCTATTTCAAATTCACTATATTGGGGGCTCACAGGCTGGAATAGTACGCCTTGAATACCTACCTCTCCCATGAAGTTGCCGATTGAATTAAATTTGTGAGAGGCAGCTTCAACTCCCCAAGCAGAATGTGTTAACGAATTTTTATATAAAACCTTATCGTCATCTATATCATTTATAGTAAATGAGTAATCTATATGTTCTTGATTTTTACTGCTTTTTTTATCTATAAATATTATTTTAAAGAGAGTTTCCTCTCCAGATTTAATAATAGAAGGTGTCCAACTTATATTTAGATCAATATTGTTTTTCAATCTCTTCTTTACAGTTTTGATATCATCAGTAACAATAATTTTTCCTTTCATCCATGGGTATTTTACTGATTGAAAAAGATATTCTCCTTTTTCTTTAAATTCATAATTAAAATATTCTTTTGGTTGGAGATTTTCTGATTCTGCAACTATAGTTTTATCAGTATCATTAGACATAATCTGTATGTTGTGAAGAATGTTATCAGCGTTATACCATTTTATTTCTTCTCCTGTGCTAATAGGATATTCGGTTATATCAAAAAATCGATACCTGCTAGAATCACTTGACCCGGGGACTATTGTTATGATTTCTTCTGCATGAGCAAAATATGAACAACAATAAAATAAAAAGAACAAAATTGAAAAATAACAGAACACTTTTTTCATTTTATTGGCTGGAAAATCCTTATAATAGATCAGAAATTTGAGAAGTGAGGACATCGATATATTATACTCTTGAAGCACAATATTATTAATTATACTTTAGGCTAGTTATATCATTAATGAAACTTTTATATTAATTATAATCTTAATAGAATTATTACAAGTATATAAGAATATAAATAATAAAAATAATTTTATGTAATATAGAAATAACTTCTGTATGTTGGGAATAAATACAAGGAATGAATAACAGCATTCATGAAACTAATATTTGATGATCCCACATTTTCTCTTCAATTACTCAGAGCAATAAGTCAAACGTATTACAAAGGAGCAGATATAGGAGAATGCTTATCGACTGCATATAGAATTAAGGAAAGTGATTTCGAAAGTTGGTATAACGAATGGTATAAAACAGCAAAAGAGTTCATTATTTTGCGAATGGAATGTCTAAAGTTTGGGCATAAAATAAGTGCAAAAGAGGCATACCTCCGCGCCTCAAACTATTATCGGGTTGCTGAATTTTTTATTATTGATCCAAATGATGTTCGCAGTCTTAAAACGTGGAGATTAAGCAAAGAATGTTTCAGTCAAGCTACACAACATTTTACGTGTACTTTTAAACCTATACAAATTCCATATGAGCAAACAAAACTTCCTGGCTATTTCTTTAAAGTTAATGACTATTACAACAATAAAAATAAAAAAGAAAAGCAGAGACCAATACTCGTTGTACATGGAGGATTTGATTCAACTTTAGAAGAATTATATTTTTTTGCTGCAGCTCCAGCCTTGGAAAGAGGATACAACTGTCTAGCATTTGAAGGACCTGGTCAAGGTGGAGTCATTCGTGAACAAAAAATCCCATTTCGCTTTGATTGAGAGAAAGTTGTTACTCCCGTTATAGATTTTTTACTTGAAAATAAGGAAGAATATTCTTTGAAAAAAGAGTCCATAGCGTTGATGGGTATTAGCTTAGGTGGTTATTTAGCAGCACGGGCAGCAGCATTTGAACATCGTCTTTCAGCATGTATTTTATATAATGGTGTTTATGATGGAGAAGAGGCACTTGAATCAAGTTTTCCTCCATCATTACTAAAATGTATACAAGACGGTGATGAAAAAGTCGTGAATACAGTCATCGAGATTTTGATGGAAACTGATTCAAATATTAAATTTAATATCAAACATGGAATGTGGACTTTTGGTATAGATTCACCGTATGAACTTGTAAAGAAGAGTAGTGCTTTTACCCTAAAAGAAATAGCATCGAATATATTTTGTCCCACATTAGTATTAGATGCAGAAAAAGATGATTCTTTCCCAGGACAACCTCAGAAAGTATATGATGCTCTTACCTGTCCAAAGAGATATACTTTATTTACAATAGATGAAGGTGCTGAGGAGCATTGTCAATCTGGTGCTCCTTCATTATCAAACCAAAGAATATTTGATTGGTTGGATGAAATATTTAAAATCTAGTATAAATGAGGGAAGATCCAGTCACATTTGTTAAATTGTTCCTTTAATTCAATTTGTATTTGTATCCTCAAGTCATGAGTACAACTTTTTATATATCATTATTTAATTATATCATT
>DASUZI010000145.1:0-2694 GCA_036376955.1 Nitrososphaeraceae archaeon | reverse complement strand
TATTCTTCTACTTCTTCCCTTTTGGCAAAGTACTCGAAATATAATCTAACTTGTTTTTGAATAACATGTTTAATTTTAGTTCTCACCATTTTGATTTCCTCTTTTTTATTTTTAATATATTCGGGCACATTTCCCAATTTTATATTCAATTGTTCTTCTAAACGCATTAGTCTTTTTATTTCTTCTAAAAATTTTTCATGATCCATTCCTAATTTAAAACTGGCTGTATTAGTAGACTCTAAAAAATCCTCAAAGAAGGAAATTGTTAATCCTACCTCTTTTATCTGGTTCTTGAGTCTTATTCCGGAGATTACATCAGAAAATTCTAGATTATTACTCTTGTGGAGTCGTGCTACTTCTCTGAGGACAAGAAAGTATTGGTCCTTCGTGGCTTCTTTTACAATTGAGGATACTTTTCCAACACTTACAGTAAACATTTTGCTTATCTCAGGTATTGAATATCCTTCTAAATATTTTCTAACAATCTCTGTTGTTACTGATGGGGGTATAGCTCTCATTCTAAAAGAGCTAAAAAATATATTTATAAGATTTGTGCTCCTTTATTAATTAAAGGTTCTCTTAAAGATCTCAGGATTTCTAACTTTGTGTTTACCTTTAACTTTAAACTGATCAAAATCAAACTAATATTTACCTATAGTATGTAAAGTTTCCTTCAATCTGTAACGTTTTATTGCTGTAACTACAAAACAATTATTCTAATACAAACTCCTTTCTATTTGGTATCAGAATAAATCTCATTGTTATTGAACTTAAATTTTAAAATAATTTTGTAAATTTTTTAGCAATTAGTTAGTCCGATAACTATTATTACGATATATCTCCATTTTGAGCACAATAGGGACATAAAATAGAGTTCTTGAAAGATATTTGAAATCTATTTGAAAGTCATTAAATTATTATAAAATAATTAAGTGAAAAGGATGTGAACAGTATTTGAAATTAGAGTAATATCATCTGGTTATATGATTAAACCAATAGCATTGAATGGCCATGATTAATTAAAATAGAAGGGTAAGAGAAATTGTAAAGATTTATTTCAATATCAACTTTAATTATTTTAACATATACAAAAAAATGAGTCGGATTTTATATTTGATCTATTTTCGAAGGTATCTAGAGATCAATGAATAATTCTATATTAAAATCAATTTATAATGAGATGTTTAGTTATTATTATCAGGCAGAGTGTCTTCCTACTTTGAAGTAAAAAAACAGCTTGAAAAATATTGGTTCTCCTATCTTGACGAGAATTCAAAACGCTTTTCTAGCTCAACAATCTCAGGCGCCAGTCCTCCTTCTGTTTTTGTAGGACGATATGGTTATCCCAAGATAAATATCGGGCCTATGGTCCCTGCTGATATTCATGGTAATACTAGCATTTTAGATTCTCCGGAAGCATGGACAGGAAAAACATTACAAGAGATCCTGAATTATCGGCTCTCTTTGGTGAGAGGATTAAACGCTATAAAAATAGATGATTTAGAGAATAAATTTATTCTATCATTACAAGAATTAACAATGTCCTCAAAGCCTGCTGAAAGTGAACTCAATTTCCATAAAATACCAACATTTCATCAATCACTTTTATCCAACCAAAATAATGATTTGAATAAAGAGTTTACTCCATTTGGACCTCAGGCTGAAATTAAATCTTTTAAATTATCCTCAAACACAAGTACAAATAAAAAAATAGACAACTTGTATTCTGATAATCATATTAGGGCTAATGATGCTGTTATTGATCTTTATAACAATGGCATTGAGATAAGTCAGATTAATAAAGTCCTGAGCTTGGGAATGCTCGGAAGAAAAAATAAAAGACGTTTAGTACCTACTAGATGGAGTATTTCTGCCACTGATTATATAATATCCTTATATCTGGTCAAAAAGATTGATTTGTATCAATCAATTGATCAATTTGAAGTAATAAAATATAACCACTTTTCAAATTATTATTCTATAATTTTTATTCCTAGTGATGTATGGAGTTTTGAAATGATTGAAGCTTGGTATGATCAAAATAATGTAAACAAGTTCTTTTTAGAATCTGATTATGAGAATTCTATTACCGGTTTAGACCATTATCCTATGATTGCTGGTGCTTATTTTGCAGCAAAACTTGGGATATTAGAATATTTAACATCAAGTAAAAAAAAGAAATGTTCAGTTTTAATATTTAGAGAGATTCGACCAGAATATCTTGTACCTTTAGGTGTTTGGCAAATAAGGGAAGGAATAAGAGAGGGATTAAGAAGCAAAAAAGTTAATACTGCTAATTCTTTCTCAGATTTCCAAAAAGCTTTAGTATATGCATCCCAAGCAATGAGAGTTCCTTTGTTAGATTGGTTAAAACATAGTGAAATGTATAAAAATTATGGAAAAAAAACCTTAATCTCTGATTTTTTCTAAAACAAAAAATTTTAAATAAATATATTTAATTGATCTTAATTACCAGTTATTAAAAGAATGCCATAACATAAAATTTGTAACTAATAATTTGTAACTGCTATTAAAAAAATATTCATAAATAATATAACAAAAATGATTTGTTACCCTGGTTTTAATACAAATATTAAAGAATTTGTTATATTAATAAAAAAATTATTATATTAAATTTCTTTGTGGTATAGTAGAAATTGTTCAGAAAAATTAATATTAAATTTCTGAAATAGT